>NZ_DAISHT010000024.1:4930-26668 GCF_036822375.1 Pseudoxanthobacter sp.
GGTGTCGTGCTGCAGGTGCGGCGGGCTGTCTTCACGGCCCGCCCGGCAGAGGCGGGCGCCGTTTCGGCCTGCCGTGGCGGACGCTGTCCTTGCCAGTCATTTTGTTACTGGCGCGGCGGATGCCGTCCGGGGCGGGGCTGGCGAGGGTGTCGTGCTGCCGGCGCGGCGGGGGGCTGTTTTCACGGCCTGTCCGGCAGAGGCGGATGCCGTTCCGGCTTGCCGTGGCGGACGCTGTCCTTGCCGGTTATTTTGTTGCCGGCGCGGCGGATGCCGTCCGGGCGGGGCTGGCGAGCGGTGTCGTGCTGCCGGCGCGGCGGACTGTTTTCACGGCCTGCCCGGCAGAGGCGGACGCCGTTCCGGCTTGCCGCGGCAAGGGCCGCATCCGTTCAGTGGCTGAACACGCGGTTCAGGACGGGGATTTCCTCGGTGCGGGCGGCGAAGCCGGCGGTGAAACCGTCGCGCAGCGCCCGGCGGGCCCATGCATCGATATCCCGTCCGGCCGGGCCGGCGGGCGGGGCATCGATGACTGCGGCAATGCCGGCAGCGGCGGCTGCTGCCACCACCAGCCCGCGCGCCAGTACGTCCGAAGCGCCGCCGTGGCCGCGGTTTGCAAGGCCGATCGTCGGCTGCAACTGGCCGGGGCTGAAACCGAAGCCGGCCAGCCGGGCGGTCGGGCCGGAGGGCGCCGCTGCCGCCGGTGCGCCGCGGCCGGAGCGCGGGCTCTCGCACAGGCGCAGCATGGAGGCGGGCTCCTGCGCCATCAGCGCGATGATGCGGGTGGAGCAGGCCGGCAGGCCGAGCTGCGCCTCGCGCACGGCGATGCGCAGCGCCAGCCGGCCGATGCAGTCCGGATCGGCGGCCGGCAGCACGATGCCGTCCGGCTGCCCGGCCATGACGATGTCGAGATCGCCATCGGCAAGGCGCGAGGTCAGGGAGTGGATGCGCACGAAGCGGCGCAGCGGCCGGCGGTCTTCCGGCGGGGCGGTGCGCAGGGTGCCGAGAACGTCACGGGCGGCAAGGCGGGCGGCATCGAGGCCCGGCCCCTGCGGCAGGCCGAGAAGATCGAGGACGAGGGCATCTGCTCCTGCGGCAATGGCGGCAGCGACGGCGTCAGCATCACCGGCCTGGGCAAGAGCAAGGGATCGCATCCAAATCTCCCGGCTGAGCGGGTGCGCCGCGGCGCGATGCGCCGCCGGACACCCGGAACCATTCCCGTCTGCGCGCCACGGTGCAGAAGACCCTTCGCCGGCTGCGGGGGCGGAGGGGGCCGCGGCCCCGTTCCGGCCCCGACACAACCGGCCCTGTGCGGGCCCGGCATGGTGGAGCGCCTGCCGCCGGCCATCGGTATCGCGGGCACTGCGGCGGGTGCGCCGCAGGCCGGCCGGGGCCGGTTTGCCGGCGCACCGCGCCGGGCAGGGAACACAGGATTGTTGCTGCAGCGCAGGAGCGCAAGGGAAGAGTTGCGAGTGGAAGGCATGGGCGGTATGCGCGTGCCCGCTGGTGGCGAAAATGCCACCCTTTTCGCCACTCTGGTCAGAAATTTCGCACAGCAGAGCCTGTCCCGTGCGGGAAAACGGGACGCTGGCCCGGCCCGGCAGGCCGCGGTGCCCCGCTGGAAAAGTGAGCAGGCGCAGCAAATCAGCCGGCCGGATGCCTCGCGCGGCGGGACGCCTCAGGCGGTCTCGCGCACAAAGGCGGCGCCGGCATGAATTTCGATCACCGTCGGCACGAGCCGTTCGTTGGCGGCGATCAGGGCATCGGCCAGCCCGGCGAAGCTTTTCACCCGCTCGGCGGCACAGCCGAAGCCCTCTGCGATGCGCATGAAATCCGGCACCTTCAGGTCGACGCCCACCGGCGTGATGGAGCGGGCTTCCATATAGGAGCGGATCTCGCCGTAACCGTCGTTATTCCACAGAATGACGATGACCGGGGCCTGTGCTTCCACCGCGGCGGCCAGTTCGCCGATGGTGAACAGCACGCCGCCATCGCCGACCAGCGCGATCACCGGACGTTCGGGTTCGCCGATCCGGGCGCCGATGGCCGCCGGCAGGCCATAGCCGAGCGTGCCGTAGCCGGTGGAGGCGTTGAAGAACGAACGCGGTCGGGCCGGGCGGTAGAACTGATTGGCGAAATAGACGGTCTGGGTGGAATCGCCGACGACGATGGCATCCGGCAGGATCGCGTCAATGGTCTCCATCACCCGGCGATAGGGGGCGGTGGCGGCCGGCAGGGCGGCCTGCGTGGCGGCGCGCAGGGCGGCAGCGCGGGTGGCGCCGGCCCGCATGGCGACAGCCGGCAGGCCGTCGCACAGGGCCCGCATGGCAAGGCCGGCATCGCCGACAAGGGCGACATCGGCCACCGGCCCGCGCATGATCTGCTGCGGATCGATATCGATGCGCACCAGCGCGCCGTTGATGACCAGCGGCGCCGGCCAGGGATACATCTCCGTTTCGCCGAACTCGGTCCCCACCGCCAGCACCACATCGGCCTCGCCGAGGGCGGCCAGCAGCGGCGGGGCGGTGAGAATCTCGCCTGCGATCAGCGGATGATCGGGCGGCAGCAGGCCGCGGGCGTTGATGGTCATGATGACCGGGGCGTCGAGGGCCTCGGCAAGGCTGCGGGCGGCCTGCGGCGCCCCGGCCGCGCCGCCGCCCAGCACCACCAGCGGCCGCGCGGCGGCGCCAAGCAGGCACGCGGCCGCCTCCAGTGCCACCGCCGGCGGCTGCGGCGGCAGCGGCAGCGGCCGGGCACGCAGCGGCAGCGCATCGCCCGGCGCGGTGATGACATCGACCGGAATCTCGATATAGACCGGCCGCGGCCGGCTGCCGGCGAAAACCGCCATGGCCCGCGCGATCACTTCGGGAAGCTGGGCGGGATGGGTGACCGTGTGGCTGAAAGCGGTGACGCCTTCCGCCAGCGCGCGCTGCGACTTCAGCTCGTGCAGATGGCCGTTGCCGGTGCCCATCTCCGCCAGACTGTTGACCGAGGCAATGACCAGCATCGGCACGGAATCCGAATAGGCCTGCCCCATGGCGGTGAGAATGTTGGTCAGCCCCGGACCGGTGATGGTGAAGCACACCCCCGGCCGGCCGGTCGCGCGGGCATAGCCATCGGCCATGAACCCGGCGCCCTGCTCGTGGCGGGGCGTGACGTGGCGGATGGCCGAGCCCGCAAGCCCGCGATAAAGCTCGACATTGTGCACACCGGGAATGCCGAACACCACCTCGACGCCATAGGCTTCGAGGATTCCGATCAGCACTTCACCGCAGGTGGCCATGTCGTCTCACTCCGAAGGGGGGGGCGGCGGCCCGTGCCGGCGCACAGAAAGACCGGCGCACAGAAAAGCCGGCGCACAGAAAAATTGCAGGTCCGCTCCGCCGGCCGGTGCCGGCGGCCCCCCGCGAGGCGTCCGCCATCTTCCTCCGGAAGCGGCGGGACCGGCAAGCGCTGCCGGCCCCGCTCAACAGGGAAAACACAGCGGCGGCGCGGCTCAGCCGGCGGCGAGCGCGCCTTCCAGCAGGTCCATGCCTTCCTGCAGCACCGCGTCGCTGGCGGTCAGCGGCACGAGGATGCGGATGGTGCTGAAGGTCGTGCCGCACGACAGCAGCACGAGGCCGCTCTGCCACGCCTTCTGCACCACGCGGCGGGTTGCCTCGGCATCCGGCTCGAAGGTGCCGCGGTCCTTGACGATGTCGAAGGCGATCATTGCCCCCGGCCCGCGCACGGCGGAAACCGGCAGCAGATCGTTGCGCGTTTCCCAGCCCTTGATGCGGTTCACCAGCATGTCGCCGATCACGTTGGCGCGGTCGATCAGCTTCTCTTCTTTCAGCACATCGAGCACGGCCAGCGCGGCGGCGCAGGCCAGCGGGTTGCCGGCATAGGTGCCGCCGAGGCCGCCGGGGTCCACGCCGTCGATCACATCGGCCCGGCCAATGACGCCGGAAAGCGGGAAGCCGCCGGCAAGGCTCTTGGCCACGCACACGAGGTCCGGGTGAACGTCGTAATGCTCCATGGCGAACATCTTGCCGGTGCGGCCGAAACCGGTCTGCACCTCGTCGGCGATCAGCAGAATGCCGTGCTCGTCGCAGATGCGGCGCAGCGCGCGCATCAGCGCCGGCGGGGCCATGTGGAAGCCGCCTTCGCCCTGCACGGGCTCGATGATGATGGCCGCGACATTCTCCGGCGCCACGTCCGCCTTGAAGATGAAGTCGAGGTGCCGCAGCGTCTCTTCAATGGAAACGCCGAGCTGCGCCACCGGGAACGGCACGTGGAAAATGTCCGGCAGGGTGGCCGGCAGCCCCTTCTTGTAGGGCATGACCTTGCCGGTCAGCGTGACCGCCAGATTGGTGCGGCCGTGGAAGGCGCCGGTGAAGGCGATGATGCCCGGCCGGCCGGTGACGATGCGGGCAATCTTGACCGCGTTTTCCGTCGCCTCGGCGCCGGTGGTGAAGAACAGCGACTTGGCCGCCCCGCGGATGGGGGCAATGGCGTTCAGCCGCTCGGCAAGCGCGATGTAGGGCTCATACATCAGAACCTGAAAACAGGTGTGGGTGAAGCGCTCCATCTGCGCCTGCACCGCGGCCATCACCTTCGGGTGGCAGTGGCCGGTGTTGAGCACGGCGATGCCGCCGGCAAAATCGATGTAGCGCTTGCCTTCGACGTCCCAGACTTCGGCATTGAGGGCACGGGCGGCGGAAACCGGCGTGGTGTGTCCCACACCGCGGGCCACCGCCGCAGTGCGGCGTGCGAGAAGGTCGGCATTGGTGCTCATTCTTCTTATGTCCTCGCAGGAGTAACATGCCGGCGCCCGCACGGGGCTGCCGGCAACGGAGGCGGCCGCCGCTCAGGCGCGGGCGGCGCGCGGGGTCTCGGGCCGCATCAGCCGGCCGGCAAAGCCGGCAATGCGGCGGGTGGCCTCGGCCAGCGATGCGTCGTCGATGGTGAAGGCAAGGCGCACGAAACCGGCCGAGCTTGGCCCGAACGGCGAGGCATCGAGCACCGACACCCCGGTTTCGCGAAACAGGCTCCACGCGAAATCGAGCGAGGAAAGCCCGGTTTCGCGCACGTCGACGAGGCAGAACATGCCGGCAGCCGGCGACAGGCAGCGCAGACCCGGCACGCCGGAAAGTCCTTTCACCACCAGATCGCGCCGGCGGCGATAAAGCGCGCGCATCTCGGCCGTGATGACGGGGCTCATTTCCACCGCCGTCAGCGCCGCTTCCTGAATGAAGCCGGGCAGGCCGTAGATCATGCACAGCCCCAGATTGTCGAGATGGCGGATGAGGTCCGGCCGCGCCGCCACCCAGCCGACGCGCCAGCCGGTCATGGCGTGGGACTTCGACAGCGAATTGATGGTGACGGTGCGCCCCGCCATGTCCGGCAGCGCGGCGATGGCGGTGTGGGTGCCCTCGAACAGCAGCGTGCTGTAGACCTCGTCGACGATCACCCACAGATCATGGCGGCGGGCGATGCCGGCGATGGCCTCCGCCTCGGCCGGCGTCAGCACCATGCCGGTGGGGTTGTTGGGATTGGCAAGGGCGATGGCGCGTGTCGCCGGGGTGACCGCCGCCTCGATGGCCGGGATGTCGGGGCGCAGGCCCGTGGCTGCCGGCACCGCGACCGGCACGACCTTCGCCCCCGAGGCGCCGATGGCGGCCGGATAGGTGAGGTACATCGGCTCCGGCACGATCACCTCGTCGCCGGCCTCGAACAGGCATTGCGCCACCGCGAACAGGGCATTCTGCGCCCCGGCCGTGACCATGATGTTCTCCGGCCCGGCCTGCAGGCCGCACAGTTCAGCCTGCATGTGGGCAATGGCGGTGCGCAGCCGGTGACGCCCCGCCACCTCGCTGTAATGGGTGTCGCCGTCGCGCAGCGCCGTGATGGCGCGCTCGACGATGGGGGCGGGGGTCGAGAAATCCGGGTCGCCGACGCTGAGCACGATGACATCCTCGCCGCGACGCTGGGCTTCCTTGGCCGCGGTGTGAATGTTCCAGGCGGCAACGGATTCGCCGCCAATGTGCTCGACTCGGGAAGAAAAACGCATGGGAAAGAGGCCTCGATCATGAAGGCGGGGGCGCACGGCTCCGCCGCCGGCCGGCAATGATTATGCCCGCCCGACGCATGGGACAGCGCCGCCGACCGCCGCGCAAGACGAAAATGAAAAATATTTCGCGTTTCCCGGGCATCGCGCGCAGCGCCCGGCCGGCTGCCGCCGCGGCGCCGGCGGCCTGCGGGCCGGGCGCCGGTGCGGCCATGCCGGTGCCTCCGACCGGACCGGCTGCGCATCGCCGGGACGGTTGCCCGGCCCTCGTCAAAGCCGGCGGCGTATGAAACAATTGCGGCTTCCAGCGCGGCGCGGCCGGCGCGCCGCCGGGGCGGGGAAAGGGCAGGCCATGGTCGCACGCAGCGTTCTGGAACGGCGCATCGATCAGGGGCGCGGGGTGGCGGAGGCCGATCTGGTGCTCACGAACCTGCGCCTGTTCGATCTCGTCACCGGCGCGCTGACCCCGACCGACATCGCCATCTGCGGCGACACCGTCGTCGGCACCTACGAGGCCTATCGCGGCCGGCGTGTGATCGACTGCGGCGGGCGCATCGCGGTGCCGGGCTTCATCGACACGCACCTGCATGTCGAGTCCTCGCTCGTCACCCCGCACGAGTTCGACCGCTGCGTGCTGCCCCACGGCGTCACGACTGCGCTGTGCGATCCCCACGAGATTGCCAACGTGCTGGGGGCGGAGGGCATCCGCTTCTTTCTGGAAAGCGCGGCCGCGCTGGTGATGGACCTGCGCATCAACCTGTCGTCGTGCGTGCCGGCAACGGCGATGGAAACCGCCGGTGCGCGACTGGAGGTGGAAGACCTGCTGGCGCTGCGCGACCACCCCAAAGTGCTGGGTCTTGCCGAGGTGATGAACTTTCCCGGCGTGCTGGCCAAGGATCCCGGCATGCTGGCCAAGATCGAGGCGTTCGGCGACGTCAATCTGGACGGTCACGCGCCGCTGCTGCGCGGGGCCGATCTCAACGGCTATCTCGCCGCCGGCATCCGCAACGACCATGAATCGACGGGCGCCGACGAGGCGCTGGAGAAGATCCGCAAGGGCATGACGGTGCTGATCCGCGAGGGCTCGGTGTGCAAGGATCTGGCGCGCCTCGGGCCGCTGCTGTCGGTTGCCACCGCGCCGTTCCTGTGTTTCTGCACCGACGACCGCAATCCGCTGGAGATTGCCCACGAAGGCCACCTCGATCACCTGATCCGCACCGCCATCGCCATGGGGGTGCCGGCGCTTGCCGCCTACCGCGCTGCCTCGCTCACCCCGGCAACGGCCTTCGGGCTGACCGATCGCGGCATGATCGCGCCCGGACGGCGGGCGGATATCGTGCTGCTGGACGATCTGGAAGGCTGCCGGGTGGCGAAAGTGTTCGCCGGCGGCACGGAGGCGGACGAGGCCGCCTTTGCCGCCCGCCCGGCGGTGGCCCCGGTCGGGCTCGACAGCATCCGCGCGCCGCGGGTGACGGCGGCCGATTTCCGCGTGCGGGCCTCGCGCGCCGAAGGGCCGGTCATCGGCATCATTGCGGGCCAGATCATTACCGAGCACCTCACCCTCGTGCTGCCGTTCTCCGCCGGCTTCCGCGATATCGACCCGGCGCAGGATGTGGCGAAGGTCGCCGTCGTGGAGCGCCACGGCCGCAACGGCAACATCGGCCGCGGCTTCGTGAAGGGGTTCGGGCTGAAGCGCGGGGCGATTGCCTCCTCGGTCGGCCACGACAGCCACAACATCACGGTCGTGGGGGTGGACGATGCGGACATGGCGGTGGCGGTCAATCACCTGTCGGTCATCCGCGGCGGCTTCGTGGTGGTGGCGGAGGGCGCGGTGCTGGCCGAACTGCCGCTGCCGGTCGCCGGCCTGATGAGCCTTGAGAGCCACGAGGCGGTGGCCGAGGCTCTGGTGCCGCTGCGCGCGGCCGCCCGCGCCATCGGCGCCACCCTCGACGAGCCGTTCCTGCAGGTTGCCTTCCTGCCGCTGCCGGTGATCCCCCACCTGAAGATCACCGATTTCGGCATGGTGGACGTGGATGCCTTCACCGTGCTGCAGAACTGAAACGCAGAAAGGGGGCCGGCGGCCCCCTTTTCGATTCCGGGCTGTTGCCTGTGCGCCCGGCGCCGGCCTCAGGCGCCGAGGCCGAGCTTCTTCTTCAGCTTCGGGTCGCGGCCGTAGATGTCTTCCCGCAGCACCAGCCGGCCGCCGGCATCCACCGTGGCGGTGAAATAGGTCAGGTGCACCGGCACCGGATCGGCCACCTTCAGCCAGCGTTCCTTGCCGCCGACGAGCTGCTCCACCTTTTCGCCGCTGAGGTTGGGCTCGCCTTCCAGCAGGGCGGCGGCGAAGGCCATCGGGTTCTGCACCCGCACGCAGCCGTGGCTGTCGGCACGGTCGTCGTTGGCGAATTTCGACTTCGACGGCGTATCGTGCAGGTAGACCGAAAACGGGTTCGGGAACAGAAACTTGACCGTGCCGAGCGCGTTGCGCCCGCCGGGCTTCTGGCGGATGGAAAGCGCGCGGGCGGCGTTCTCGTTCCACACGATCCGGGTCGGGTCCATCGGCTGGCCGCGATAGAGCACCTCGTAGTTGTTGCGCGTCAGGTAGGCCGGATTGGCCTTGATGCGCGCCAGCATCTCCTTGGAGACGATGGAAACCGGCACGTTCCAGTAGGGGTTGACGACGATGTTGTTGATGGCGCTCGACAGCGACGGCGTCTGGTTGGTGTCTTTGCCGACCACCACGCGGGTGTGGAAGGTCTGCTGGCCGTCGCGCACGATGGCGAGGTCGTAGCCGGGAATATCCACCCAGACATGCTTGGCGCCGGGATCGCGCGGCAGCCAGCGCCAGCGCTCCATGTTGGCAAGGATGGCGGCTTCCGTCGCCTTGCGCTGGGCAAGGCGGCGGTCGGCGGCCGCGGGCGCGCGCACGGCGGGCACGGGGTCGATGGCCGCCACGTCCACGGTGCTGCCGGGCCGTGCGCGCGGCACGGCGCCGGTCACCATCGGATCGACATCGGAGGCGACGGCGGCGCTGGCGAAGCGGCCCACCGCCTCGCCGCCCACCGCCCAGCCGCCGGCATCGCGCACCGCCATCACCGGACCGCCGCCGACGGAGGGCGTGCCGCTGCCGGTGCCCGCGGGCGCGACGACGGCCACCGCCCGGCCGGCGCGCAGGTCGGCCAGCTTCTGGCGCAGCTTGTGGAAGCCGGCATAGGGCGGGTTGAAGCTGTCGATCGCGGCCACCGGATCGGCGGCGCCGGCAACCGTCGCCAGCACGGCGGCCGGCTCCGGCGCCTGCGGGTTTTCAGCCACCAGCGGCGAGAGCGAGGCCGGGTTGACGAGGCCGACCTGCGCATCGCGGGCATAGCGCAGCACGCTCATCGCCATGCGCAGTTCGGCATGGGCGATGCGGTCGGCCTGCTCGGGCGAGAGGCGGCCCTGCGAAAGGTCGAGGCCGGAATAGTCAGCCGGGTTCAGCCCGTCGCCATCGGCCGCGGCAAGGCGGGTGGCAATGGCGCGCGCCCGGGCGTTGGCCGCCCCGCCGGTGAAGAACACCGGGGCGTAATTGCGGGTGCCGTAGAAGGCGGCGATGCCCTTCCAGTCCAGCTCGCTGCGCGACAGCGGCCGGGCGCGGGGCGGAATGGCGACCGGCGGCGGCGTGGCCTCTGCAGCCGGGGCCGCGGTTTCTGCAACCGTGGCGGCGGCCTCGCCGGCGGCCGGCGCTGCGCCGGGGGCGGCCGGCGGCGCGGCGGAACCGGCGTCCGCCTCGCCGGGGGTGTCGGGCAGTTGCGGCGGGTGGATTTCCGCCATCTTCGCCCCGATCATCGCCTGCAGGGCGCGTTCAACCGGATCCTGCGCATAGCTGGTGATCGCGGCGGCGATGATGTCCTGCGCGGTGCGCGGGCCCGGTGCGCCGGCCGTGCCCGGCATGGCCGCCACGGTGGAGGCCGACGGCAGAGCGGCCAGCAGCGTGGCGAGGGCCGTGCCGGCAAGGGTGGAGCGGAACGCAGGCGGGAACGCGGCGGGCATAGGCAACTCCTGTCATCCGGTCTGCGCGCAGCGTGCGGCAGCCGGCAGGCGGCAAGGCGGCGGCCAGACGTCCTGCTGCAACCGCGCCTCTCCCGGGCGGGAAAGGGCGGTCTTCGCGGGGCAATCGTCGGGGCGGCGGTGCGGGTGCTCTGGGCCCGTCCGGCCCGCCCGGCCCGCGCGGCCTCTCATGCGCGGACCCGGACTGATGAGAGTGTGTTTACGATTTCTCTCAACGCCCCGTTAACAACGCCGCAAACAATGCAAATTGTGTCCCCGCAGCCACGTCCGGGCCTTGCGCTCCCCGGTGCCGCGCACCATTGATCGGTTGGGGGGCCGCGTCCTATGTCAAGGAACGTCCGGCCGCAGGGCGTGCCCCGGCGCCGTTCTGTGGCCCGGCGCTGCCGCCGGCTGTTATCGTCCGGCCCTTATCTCCGGCCCTTATCGTGGAGTGATCCGTCCGATGTTGCGTTCCCTCGTCCCGGCGTCGTCCGTGCAGTTCCCCGTCGTCCGCCTCCCGCACCGCGCCGGAGCGGGTTCTGCCGCTGCGGCGGCCGGCGGGCTCGGCACGCTGCCGGAATGGAACCTCGACGATCTCTATCCGGGTCTCGATTCGCCGCAGGTGAGCGACGATCTGGACCGCGCGCTGGCCGGGGCGCAGGCCTTCGAGGCCGATGTGAAGGGCCGGCTGGCAGAAACGCTGGGCGGGCCGGAAGGCGGCCGGGCGCTGGCCGCCGTGATCGCGCGCTACGAGGCGCTGGAAGAGCTGATCGGCCGGCTCTATTCCTTCGCCGGCCTCGTCTATGCCGGCGATACGACCGATGCGCGGCGGGCCAAGTTCTATGGCGACGTGCAGGAAAAGCTGACGGCGGCCGGCACGCACCTGCTGTTCTTCGGCCTGGAACTCAACGACCTCGACGAGACGGCGCTTGCCGCCGGCTTTGCGGCCCCGGAACTCGCCCATTATCGCCCGTGGATCGAGGATGGCCGGCGCGAGAAGCCCTATCAGCTGGAACCGCGCATCGAGCAGCTTTTCCATGAGAAGTCGGTGACCGGGCATGCGGCGTGGAACCGCCTGTTCGACGAAACGGTTGCCGCCCTGCGTGTGACCGTCGGCGCAGAGACGCTGACGCTGGAACAGGCGCTGAACCGGCTTTCCGATGCCGACCCGGCCCGGCGGGAAGAGGCGGCGCAGGCGCTGGCGGTGGTGTTCCGCGCCAACATGCGCGTCTTCACGCTGGTGATGAACGTGCTCGCCAAGGACAAGGAGATTTCCGACCGCTGGCGCGGTTTTCAGGATGTCGCCGATTCCCGCCATCTGGCGAACCGGGTGGAGCGCGAGGTCGTCGATGCGCTGGTGGCGGCCGTGCGGGCGGCGTTTCCGCGGCTGTCGCACCGCTATTACGCGCTGAAGGCGCGCTGGCTCGGCAAGGATGCGCTGGACCACTGGGACCGCAACGCCCCGCTGCCGATGGCCGATAACCGCGTCATTCCGTGGGCGGACGCCCGGGCGACCGTGCTGGAGGCCTACGGCCGTTTCTCGCCCGACATGGCGGCCATTGCCGAGACCTTCTTCGACAGGCGCTGGATCGATGCGCCGGCCCGGCCCGGCAAGGCGCCGGGGGCGTTTGCCCATCCGACGGTGCCGGGTGCGCATCCCTATGTGCTCGTCAACTATCAGGGCCGGGTGCGCGATGTGATGACGCTCGCCCATGAACTGGGGCATGGCGTGCATCAGGTGCTGGCCGGCCCCAACGGCGCGCTGATGGCGCCGACGCCGCTGACGCTGGCCGAGACGGCGAGCGTGTTCGGCGAGATGCTGACCTTCCGCACCCTGATCGAGCGCACCCGCACCCCTGCCGAGCGCAAGGTCATGCTGGCCTCCAAGGTGGAGGACATGCTCAACACCGTGGTGCGGCAGATCGCGTTCTACACCTTCGAGCGCCGCGTGCATCTGGAGCGGCGCGAGGGCGAGCTGACGACTGAACGGTTGCAGCAGATCTGGCTCGACGTGCAGGGCGAGAGCCTCGGTCCCGCCATTCGCCTCAACCCGGGCTATGAAACCTACTGGTGCTATATCTCGCACTTCATTCATGCGCCGTTCTATGTCTACGCTTATGCGTTCGGTGACTGTCTGGTCAATTCGCTCTATGCTGTCTATTCGAAAGCTGAAGCGGGCTTCCAGCAGAAATATTTCGATCTTCTGAAGGCTGGCGGCACCCGGCATCATGCCGAACTTCTGGCGCCCTTCGGGCTCGATGCCCGCGATCCGGGCTTCTGGCAGCAGGGGCTCGGGGTGATCGAGGGCATGATCGACGAACTCGAACGCCTCGGCTGACGGCCGGGCCGGTGCCGGAGGGCGGGCGGGGCGGAAACGAAACCCTCCGGCCGCACCGGGCCTGTCAGAACGGGGCCGTGAAAACGGGGCCGTGAGCTGCGATTTGTTCAACACCCGCCGGAGGGGCTCCGATGGTCACAGTCTTCCCGATCGCTGCCTGGGTGCTGGCGATCGTTGCCACGCTCATTCAGCTTGCGCGCGGCCCGCGCGGCCTGCGCATCGGCCTGCAGGCGCTGATGACGTGGGTTTTCGTGTTTCCGCTCGGGCTGCTCAGCCTGTGGGCCTTCATGGGCCATGTGTTCTTCGCGCAGCAGGCGGCCGCCTCCATCGGCTGGGCGCCGAGCCCGTTCCAGTTCGAGGTCGGCCTCGCCAATCTGGGCATGGGCGTCGGCGGCCTGCTGGCGGCGGTCTTTCGCCGCAACCTCGGCTTTGCGGCGGCAACGGCGGTGATGGCGGCCTGTTTCCTCGGCGGGGCCGGCGTCGGCCACATCATCCAGATCAGCGAGACCGGCAACATGGCGACCGGCAATGCCGGCCCCATCCTCTACACCGATTTCCTGACACCGGCGGTGCTGCTGGCGATCATCGCCCTGCTGCGCCTCCTGCCGGGGCGGGCCTGAGGCAGCCCGCCGGCCGGCTGTCATGCGGACGGATTCTCCGCTGAAGGGCGATCGGGGCGCGGGAGCGATCCGGGGGCGATTTCCGGGGGCGATTTCAAGGTGTGTTGCGGCCGCGGCCGGCGGGCGGATAATCAGCGCCGCCGGCGAACCGGGGGCAGCAGGGGACGGATTTTTTCCGCAAGGCAGACCGATGGCAACGGAACCGCGCGATCAGGAACGTAACCGCTTCACGGCGCGGGCGGCGCGCTATGCCCGTGTCGGCACCGACCTGTCGGGCGTTGCCGCGCGCATCGCCGCGGCCCGGCTCATGGGCCGCGAACTCGATGCGCAGAAGACGGCCATCGACATCGCCGATGCGCTGGGCGGCCTCAAGGGGCCGCTGATGAAGGTGGCGCAACTGCTTTCCACCATCCCCGACGCGGTGCCGCCGGAATATGCCGAGGCGCTGTCCAATCTGCAGTCCAACGCGCCGCCCATGGGCTGGGCCTTCGTCAAGCGGCGCATGATGGCCGAACTCGGACCGGGCTGGGAAAAGCGCTTCCGCAGCTTCGATCGCGAGCCGGCCGCGGCGGCCTCGCTGGGGCAGGTGCACCGCGCGACCGGCCTCGACGGCCGGGCGCTGGCGGTGAAGCTGCAATATCCCGATATGGAATCGGCGGTGGAGGCCGATCTGGCGCAGTTTCAGGTGCTGCTGGCGCTGCACAAGCGCATGCGCCCGGCCATCGATACCACCGAGGTGGCGCACGAGGTGGGCGCGCGCCTGCGCGAGGAACTCGACTATCGCCGCGAGGCGCGTCACGCCGCGCTCTATCGCCTCATTCTGTCCGGCGAGACGGATATCCGTGTGCCGGAGGTGGTGGAGGCGCTGTCCACCGGCCGCCTCATCACCATGGGCTGGCTGGAGGGCCGGCCGATGCTGGCTTTCCGCGATCACGATCAGGATGCGCGCAACCATCTGGCGGCCACCATGTTTCGGGCGTGGTGGCACCCCTTCGCCCGCTTCGGCGTGATCCACGGCGATCCCCACCTCGGCAACTACACGGTGTTTGAGGAAGAGGGGGCCCCCGGCGGCATCAACCTGCTGGATTATGGCTGCATCCGCATCTTCCCGCCGGCCTTCGTGGCCGGTGTCATTGCGCTTTATCGCGGCCTGCGTGCCGGCAACGAGGATGAGGTGGTGGCGGCCTACGAGGTCTGGGGGTTCCGCGGCCTCAGCCGCGAGCTGATCGAGACGCTGAACATCTGGGCGCGGTTTATCTACGGCCCGCTGCTGGAAGACCGCACCCGCGCCATCGCGGAAGGGGTGAGCGCGGCCGAATATGGCCGGCGCGAAGCCTTCACCGTGGCCCGTCGGCTGAAGGAACTGGGGCCGGTGAAGGTGCCGCGCGAATTCGTGTTCATGGACCGCGCGGCGCTGGGCCTCGGCGGCGTGTTCATTCACCTGCGCGCCGAACTCAATTTCCATCGCCTGTTCGAGGAAGCCATTGCCGATTTCGACGTGACGGCGCTGGCGCAGCGCCAGCACGCCGCGCTTGCCGGCGTGGGGCTTGACGGCTTGGGGCTTGACGGCGTGAGGCTTATGACCGGTGAGGCGGTTGCCGATGTGGCGCCCGGCGGCGCGGAAGAGGCGGATGCCGGGGCCGGCGGGCCTGCCGCCGGCTGACCGGCGTGGCGGGGAAGGGGAAGCCGGTGTCGGATCTGACAGACCTTGAGATCTTCGTGCGTGTCGTCACCGCCGGCAGCCTCTCGGCCGCCGGGCGCGAGATGGGCCTGTCGCCGGCGGTCGTCTCCAAGCGCATGAACCGGCTTGAGGCCCGCCTCGGCACGCGCCTGTTGCAGCGCACCACCCGGCAGGTTTCGGTGACGGAGGCCGGACAGGGCTTTTTCGAGCGCGCGGCGGCCATCATCGCCTCGGTGAGCGAGGCCGAGGCGTGGGTGACGGGGGCATCCGTGGAGGCCCGCGGCGTGCTGCGGGTTTCCGCACCCACCTCGTTCGGCCGGCTGCACATCGCCCCCCACCTCGGCGGCTTCCTGGCCGCCAACCCGGACGTGGTCGTCGATCTGGAACTGGGCGATTCCTTCGTCGATCTCATCGCCGACGGCTTCGATGTCGCCATTCGCATCGGCGAACTGATGGATTCCAGCCTCGTTGCCCGGCGCCTTGCCGATGTGCACCGCGTGATGTGTGCCACGCCGGGCTATCTGGCCGGCAACGGCGTGCCGCAGACCATTGCCGGGCTTGCCCGCCACACCTGCCTTGCCACCCGGCAGCAGGACCCCTGGCGGCTGGAGGGGCCGGAGGGCGCGGTATCGGTGCGGGTTTCGGGGCGGCTGCGCACCAACTCCAACGAGGTGGTGCGCGAGGCGGTGCTGGCCGGGCAGGGCATTGCGCTGCGCTCCACATGGGACGTGGGCGCAGACCTTGCCGCCGGGCGGCTGCAGGTGGTGCTGCCGCACTATCGCGCCTCGCACCGCGTCGGCGTTCATGCGGTCTATCCGAGCCGCCGCTTCCTGCCGGCCAAGGTGCGGCTGTTCATCGACTATCTCGCCGGCCTCTATGGCCCGCCGCCTTACTGGGACCGCGGGCTGGAGACGATTGCCGGCCGGCCGGGCCGGGGCGGCTAGTCAGGCCGGCGCGCCGCTCCGCATCGTCTCGCGCAGGATGCGGCCCAGCGGCAGGCGGGCTTCCATATGCGGAAGGTGGCCGACGCCGGGCAGGATATGGCGGGCGACCGTGCCCGGCAGACCCTCCATCTGGCGTGGCGGCACGATCCTGTCTTCCGCCCCGATCACCACCCGCACCGGCGCCTGCTGGCGGGCGATGGCGCCGCGCACGGCCTCCACATTGGCCTGTGGCACGGCGCCGCCCTCCGGCGGGAAGGTTGCGGCCACGATGGCGACCTGCTGCGCGCACAGGCGGCCGTCGGCGCGCTGGGCGGCGGTGAGCCGCACGAAGGCGGGCGTGATCAGCGCGGGATCGGCCACGAACTGCGCCAGCAGCGGCGCCAGCGTCACCTCGTCGCGCGCGCGGGCCAGTGCGGCCACGAGCCGGGCATCGACATCCACCCCGAGCCCGGCCGGTGCGATCAGCAGCAGCGAGCGCGTGCCCGCTCCCAGCGCATCGGCCGCCAGCGCGGCAACGCCGCCGCCCAGCGAATGGCCGACGATGTGCGCCTCGCGTATGCCCTCCTCGTCCAGCATGGCCCGCACGGCTGCGGCCATGGCCGGCAGCGAGGGCGCCGCCAGCGGCGCGGAAGCCCCGTGGCCGGGCAGATCCAGCGCCAGCACCGGGTGCCCGAGCGGATTGGCGGCCACGAATGACCGCCAGCTGTGATGGTCGGCCGCCAGCCCGTGGATCAGCACCACCGGCGTGCCGTCGCCGCGGCGCAGCCAGCGGCGGAACAGGGCCGTCATCTCAGTCCTCGCCATCGTCGGCCATGAAGAAACGCCATGTGCCGTCGGGCGCAATGCCGATCTTGAAGAACAGATACGCGTCGTAGGCCGTCATTTCGTCGACATCCGAGGCCGTCAGCACCCGCAGCACCTCAACCTGCTGCGCGGGCGTGAGCCGGCCGATGGGATACACGGCGAAATAGGGCCAGACATAGGTTTCTTTGGGCGTGCCGGGGTCTGTCACCACCCAGCCGCTTTCCAGAAGGTCGAGCAGGATGGCCAGAATCTCACGCCCGGCCTCGTCGCCCGAATTCTCTTTCAGGAAGGCGATGGGATCGCCATAGGGGCGCCTGGAAAGCTGAGGGGCGGGCTTCCGGGCCTGAATGACCGCGCGCAGCTTCTCGATGTCGCCGGTGCGGGCGGCATCGATGATGGCCTGTCGGGTGTGCTGCACCGGCGCCGGCAGCCCTTCCACGCCGTAGTGGACCGGCGGCAGCGGGGTGTTGTCGGTCTCGCTGTCGTCGGCGGGCGCGGCGGAATCCTCCCCCTCGCCGGCAGCGGCGGGGGTGGTCGGGGCCGACGGGGCGGCAGACCCCTCCGGCGGCGTGCCGGTCGCCGGCCGGGGCGTTGCTGCCGGGGGCTGCGGCGCATTCTGCCCGGGCCCGTTCACCGCCGGCGCGCTCTGTCCCGGTGCGTTCTGTTCCGGTGCGTTCGGCCCGGGCGCGTTCTGGCCGGGCGTGGCGGCCGGCGCTGCGGGGGCGCTGCCGCCATCGCCGGGCGTAGCGGGCAGCGTGCCGGCAGGCGGGGTGTTGGCGGGCGGGGCGTCGGCAGGCGGGGTGTCCTCGCCGTCGCCGGGCGCCGAATCGGGCGCGGGAGCCAGGCTCTCGCCCGGCAGCGGCGGCCGGCTGGCCGAAGGCTGGGTGTTGGGCGTTGCCGCGGAATCGATGGCCGCCAGCGACGGGGCCGCCGCCGCGTTCCCCGGCGCCATCGCGGCACCGGTGAGGCCGGCGAGCGCGGTACCGGCGAGCACGGCGCGGAACAGCACAGTGCCGGCATGGGCGGCCGCCGCGAAGCGGCCGGCGAAGCGAGGAGCCATGATGAAGCCTGACTGCGATTCTGAAGCTCTGGCGATGATCTGCACGCACCCTGCGCGCAGCCGCGGCCGCCGCACTGCCGGCTGACAGGAGCCGCGGGGCAGGCGGCTTCCGCCCCGGAGCCGCGATCCGGGAGGCAACGGCATTTTATCGTCCGCGAGGGCGGCGAGAAGCCCGAAATTTGCACCCCGCCCGTTGTGAACGTGCGGGTGTTCCCTTATGGCATCGGTCGGCTGCGGGCGATATTGCTCTCTGGCGATGAATTTTTCGTGCGCGGTTTGCATCTGCGCCGAACCGGGGCGCGGCTGCAGCGGTGCAGCGGACCGCAGGTCCTCCCCCGGCGACACGGGCGGGCGAACGGGGTGATGATTTGACCGATCTCGGCTTGCTAGGCATCGGCGCGGCAATCGGCGTGGCGACGACGGCGCCGGTGGGCCCGGTCAACATCATGGTCATCCAGCGCACCTTCCGGCGCGGGCTGTTTGCCGGCTGGTCCGCCGGCCTTGGCGCCGTGGTGGCCGATGCGCTCTATGCCGCGATGGCCGCCTTCGGCGTCACGGCGGTGTCGGATTTCGTCCAGACCCACGCGGTGGCCGTGCAGTTCATCGGCGCGCTCGTGCTGTTCTGGTTCGGCTGGCGCATCATGAATGCCCATCCGCACCTCGACGGCGACGAGCGCGACAGCCAGCGCGGCTTCATCGGCGGCCTGCTGACGGCCTTCATCATGACCATCACCAACCCCGGTGCGGTGCTGGGCTTCATTGCGCTGTTCGGCGGTCTCGGCGATCTCGCGCCGGCGCCGGGCGACTGGATCGGCGCCCTGACGCTGGTGGCCGGCCTCATCATCGGTTCGTCGTCGTGGTGGCTGATGATCGCCGGTTTCGTCACGCTGCTGCGCGGGCGGATGAACGACATCTGGCTGATGCGCATCAACCGCACCGCGGGCGTGCTTCTGGTGGTGTTCGGCATCGCCGTGCTCGGCCGCGCGCTGTGGACGCTGCTGAGCTGACGGCTCCGCGCGGTCAGTCGTCCACGCCGACCATCACGTCCGAAGCCTTGATGACCGCATAGGCCGTGCCGCCCACCTTCAGGCCCAGTTCGTCCACCGACGTGTTGGTGATGGAGGCGGTGATGACGGCGGTGCCGGTATCGATTCGCACATGGGCCGTGGTGGCGCCCTTGACGATTTCGACCACGGTGCCGCGAAGCTGGTTGCGCGCACTGATCTTCATGGCTTCAGATTCCTGAATGCAGCAGAGGCCGCGGGATGCGGCCGGGCGGGCGGAGCCGGACCGGCGTGCCGCCCCGGCGGGAGAACGGGCAATGTGCGGACGCTTTCTTCTGACCGCGCCGCCGGAGGCGGTGGCCGCGCTGTTTCGCGTCGCCGGCTTTCATCCGTTTCCGCCACGCTACAACATCGCACCGGGCCAGCCCATCGTCATCGTGCGCGAGGTCGCCGGCCGGCGGCGGCTGGAACTGGTGCGCTGGGGCCTTCTGCCCGGCTGGGTGAAAGACCCCGGCGATTTTCCCGCCCTGATCAATGCGCGCAGCGAGACGGCGCTGGAAAAGCCGGCCTTTCGCGCGGCCATGCGCCATCGCCGCTGTCTGGTGCCGGCGAGCGGGTTTTACGAGTGGCAGCGCGCGGGCCGGGTGAAGCAGCCGATGCTGATCCGCCCGGCCGACGGCGGGCTCGTCGGTTTCGCCGGGCTCTGGGAAGAGTGGATCGATGCCGATGGCGGCGTGCACGAGACCGGCGCGATCCTGACGACGGCCGCCAGTGCGGCGATCGCACCGGTCCACGACCGCATGCCGGCGGTAATCGCGCCGGCCGATTTCGACCGCTGGCTCGATGTGACGCATGTCGATGCGCGCGCGGCGGCCGGGCTGCTGCGGCCGGCGGCGGAGGAGGCCTTCGAGATCCGGCCGGTGTCGTCGCGGGTCAATTCGGCCGCGAACGACGATCCCGGCCTTGCCGAGCCGGCCGCCCCGCAGCCCGCCGCCCCGCAGGATGCCGCGCCGGCGCCGCGGCGCGGTCGCCGCGGGCCGGGCCGGACCGGCGGCGGCGGGCCGCCGGACGAACCGCGGCTGCTTTAGCGTGTTTGCACGCCCCTGCGACAACCGGCTTCGGGGTGGCCGCCGCTGCAAATGCACACCGTTTGTGACGCGGCTTGAAGGGCTCTTCCCGCTGTGTCATACGAGACCAACCCGCTGCGGGTGCGAAATTCTGGATTAGAGTACGAACAATGGCGAATACGCAGGGGCTGATGAGCGGCAAGCGGGGCCTGATCATGGGCGTCGCGAACAATCGTTCGATCGCCTGGGGCATTGCGAAGGCGCTTCATGCCCAGGGAGCCGAGCTGGCGCTGACCTATCAGGGTGAGGCGCTGCGCAAGCGCGTGGAGCCGCTGGCGACCGAGCTTGGCGCCCACATTGCCGGCCACTGCGATGTGACCGACGCCGCTTCCATCGATGCGGTGTTCTCCGGTCTGGAACAGCACTGGGGCAAGATCGACTTTCTGGTGCACGCCATCGCCTTCTCCGACAAGGAGGAGCTGGACGGGCGCTATGTCGATACCTCCGCCGACAATTTCGCCCGCACCATGCAGATCTCGGTCTATTCGCTGGTGGCGGTGACGAAGCGTGCCGAGAGCCTGTTCAAGGACGGCGGGTCGGTGATGACGCTGACCTATTACGGCGCCGAAAAGGTGATGCCGCACTACAACGTCATGGGCGTGGCCAAGGCTGCGCTGGAGGCGAGCGTGCGCTATCTGGCCGCCGATCTCGGCCCGCAGGCCATCCGCGTCAACGCACTGTCGGCCGGCCCCATCAAAACACTGGCGGCCTCCGGCATCGGCGATTTCCGCTACATTCTGAAGTGGAACGAATATAACTCGCCGCTGCGCCGCACCGTCACGATCGACGAGGTGGGCGATGCCGCGCTGTACCTGCTGTCGCCGCTGAGCCGCGGCGTCACCGGCGAGGTGCATCATGTCGATTCCGGCTATCACGTGGTCGGCATGAAGGCCGTCGACGCGCCGGATATCTCGGTCGTCAAGGAATAAGCCTGCCGGGCCGGTTCTCGGGCGGCCGGCGCTGTGGCCGGCGCCCGGCCTGCCGGCCGGTGGTCCCCGGGGCGCGGCGCAGGGGTGGCGGGCGCCCGCAACGCCGGAGCAGTGCATGTCCCTGATCTTGCCGCCGTCGCCGCTCTATCACGTGCGCCACGGCCAGACCGACTGGAATGCCGAAGGCCGGCTGCAGGGCCAGCACGACATTCCGCTCAACGATCTCGGCCGCGAGCAGGCCGCGCGCAACGGCGCGGCGATGCGGGTGCATTTCCACGACAATGCCCTCGACCCCGCGGCCTTCCTGTGGCTTGCCTCGCCCCTCGGCCGTTCGCGCGAGACCATGGAAATCCTGCGCCGCGGCATGGGGCTCGATCCGGCCGCCTACACCGTGGTGCCGGCGCTGCGCGAACTGACCTTCGGCCGCTGGGAGGGATCCACGCTGCCGGAGCTGAAGGCGCGGGAACCGGAGGCGACCGCCGCCCGCAAGGCTGACAAGTGGGGCTTCGTGCCGCCGGAAGGCGAAAGCTACGCCATGCTGTCCGCGCGTATCGGAGCATGGCTGGCGGCTCTGCCGGCCCCCGCGGTGGTGGTGTCTCACGGCGGCGTGCAGCGCGTGCTGACCGGGCTGCTGCTGGGCACGCCGGCGCAGGAGATTCCGCTGCTGCCGGTGCCGCAGGATCGCATTTTCCGTTATAGCGCCGGCGCGGCCGACTGGTTCTGAGCCGGGCTGCCGGTGACGCCGGCCCGCTGTCCGCCATGCGCCCGGGCCGGGGCGGGGCCCGCCGGTCGTCCGGTGCGGTGCGGCCCGGCGCTGCGGCCTGAAGCGGGCCCGCGCGGCCCGCGGCGCGCAAAAAGCCGGGCTGGCTGTGCAGAAGATGCCGGTGTCGGTTTTGCCGGTGCCTTGCCGGTGTCTGGCAGGTCGCTTGGCAGATCCCTTGGCAGTGTCTGGCTCGCCGCGGGCCTTATTCCGTTCCCTGATCGCTCTCAGGCTGCTGCCAGACGGGTCCGTGGTCTGCACAGGCCGTGACGGCAACAGCGCCGGCCGGCCGTGGCCGGACAATAAGGGCCGGACAACGCGGCGCGGGCCGGCCGGCTGCGACCGTCAAATGGCGCCCGCCGGCTGCGGCCGGAAGATGAGAACGGCCGGCCGCGGCAGAGC
>NZ_DAISHT010000024.1:26768-29520 GCF_036822375.1 Pseudoxanthobacter sp.
AAATGGCGCCCGCCGGCTGCGGCCGGAAGATGAGAACGGCCGGCCGCGGCAGAGCCGTGCCAGCCGTTCGTTCCGCGCAGGGCGGAACAGGGCAGCGCCCGAATTCGTGTGATCTCGCAATCGGCTTCCGCCCGGCTCGCGCAGTGGCAGCGACCGGGGCGGGGTGTGCGATTGCGCCCCCTCACAAGATGCGGTTGCTGAGGTTCAGCGCTCAGCCGACGCGCAGGTTGCCGGCCGAAGTCTTGCCACGCTCGGTTACGAGATCGTAGGAAACCTTCTGCCCCTCGATGAGGTTCGGCAGCCCGGCGCGCTGCAGGGCGGTGATGTGGACGAACACGTCACGCGTGCCGTCGCTCGGCTGGATGAAGCCGTAGCCCTTCTGGGCGTTGAACCACTTAACGGTCCCGGTAGCCATCTTCGTCTCCTGGTCGGTCTTCTTGGTGCCGGACCGGGCAGGGCTGTCTCCGGCGTCTGCCGTTCGTCCGGCGGTCTGCGATTTTCTGCGGTTGGCTTGGACCGTTGCGCCGCAGCGTGGGGAACAAGGCAAGGCCGCGATTAGCGATCGCCTCTCAACAATTACGATCCTTCCCGCTCAAGTCAACAGTCCGGAAGCCAGAAGTGCGGCCGCATGCGCCGGCCGTGGCCGTCATATTTTGCGCGGCGCAGAGAAACAGTTCGCCGAAGACGCCTATAAAGGGAACAATAGTCCCATGTTCAGGGGTGGCGTGCGCGGCGGATTGGCTGCGGAGACGGTGTTGATGTCAGAAAGACGGAAGTAAACCTGTCTCAATTCAAAACAGGACCAGACGGTCCGAAAACACCGCCATGCTGCCGGAAAGCCAATGTTCTCCGCGCGTTGGCGGTAGCGGGCGATGCACGGGGGCGGGCCCGCGGCCGGCAGTTCTGCAGCGCCTGCTGCGCAGCTGCGCAAGGTCTGTCCGATTGCGGCACTTTGCAGTTCTTGCGCCGCGATCGCGGCCATGGCGCGCCGGTCTGCGCCGGGCCGCCATCTCCGGCCGCCGGGCGGCCTGCGGGAGGGCGGGGCCGGTCTTCAAGCCTGCGTGCGCGGCCGGCAGAAGCCGGCAAAAAAAAGGGGCGCCCTGTCGGGCGCCCCTGTTGTTGCTGTCCGGGTGCCGCCGCTCTCACGGTGCCGGCGAGGGCGTTGCGGAGATCGGGGCCGGGGTCGCCGGCGTGCCGCCGGGGGCGGGGCTGCCGGCGGGCGGCGCTGCCGCACCTTCGGCCGGGGCGGCCTCAACGGCCTCTACCGGGGCCTCGGTGCCGGCGATGCCCATCATCACCCGGCGCTCGAACAGCGCCATGCCGACGGTCGCCACGAACGGCAGCGCCTGCACCACCAGCACGATGGCGAACACATAGATTTCGCGCACCTGATCCTTGTTGGTGGCCACCAGCAGCACGGCGCCGGCCAGCAGCAGGGCACCGATCGCCGCTTCCCACCGGGCGGGGAAGGCGCCGACCGCCTTCTTGCCGCCCTTGGCGGTGCGCAGGAAGGGCAGGGAGTCTTTGAACATGCCGAGCGCCACCGCACGGGCGATGGTGAACTGCAGGCTCATCGCCGCCACGCCGGCGCCCACCGCATGGCGCATCGGCAGGCGCACGCGCAGGCGGTAGAGCAGGGTGAAGTGGACGATGTTGATGAGGAACACCGCCACCACCGGCAGGGTGAGAACCGAATCCGGCAGCGCGATGCCGCCGAAGGCCACCACGGGAACCCACAGCAGGTTCAGGAACGCGGCCGCCACGCCCAGCGTTTCGGCGCCCATCCAGTTCATCCAGCCCAGCACGAACTGCGTGCGCTGGGTGGTGGAAAGGCGGGTGCGCCCGGGGCGGAACCGCAGCCAGTGCTTCTTGGCGATCTGGAAGCCGCCGTAAGCCCAGCGATGGCGCTGCGTCATGAACGACTGGTAGTCGTCCGGCAGCATGCCGCGGCCGTAGCGGCGGCGGGTGTAGTGCGCCGACCAGCCCTTTTCCAGAATCGACAGGCCGAGATCGGTATCCTCGGTGATGGTGTCGGACGACCAGCCGCCGGCCTCTTCCATCGCCTTGCGGCGGATCAGCACCATGGTGCCGTGCACGATGATCGACTGCCGCTCGTTGCGCTCCACCATGCCGATGTCGAAGAAGCCGGCATATTCGGCGTTGAGGGCGGCGTGGAACGGGCTGCGGTCGCCGTCGCGGTGGTCCTGCGGCGCCTGCACGATGCCGACGCGCGGATCGGAGAACAGCGGCGCCAGATCCTTCAGCCAGTCCGGCTCCACCACATAGTCGGCATCCAGCAGGCCGATCACCTCGGCTTCGGGCGCGGTGTGCTCCAGCGCCACGCGCAGCGCGCCGGCCTTGAAGCCTGAGAGCTTCGGCACGTTGACGAACTTGAAGCGCGGGCCGAGCTGGCGGCAATAGTCCTCGACCGGCGTCACGAAGGCCGGATCGGGGGTGTTGTTGATGACGATCACGCACTCGAAATTCGGGTAATCGAGCGCGGCCACGCTGTCGAGGGTCTGCTTCAGCATCTCCGGCGGTTCGCGGTAGGCCGGGATGTGGATGGAGACGAACGGTTTTCCGGTCAGGCCGAGATCGGCCATGGTGGTGGCGTCGGGCACTTCGGTGGCCGAAAAGGCCTTCGGCGTGATCTTGTCCGGCAGCAGCCGCATCGGCCCGCGGCCGAGGGCGATGGCCGCGATTTCCTCGATGCGCGACAGCGACAGCAGCGCCAGCGGCACCAGCAGGATCA
>NZ_DAISHT010000025.1:0-4077 GCF_036822375.1 Pseudoxanthobacter sp.
CGCGCGGGCGGCCCGGGCTGCCCGTCTTCACCTGAGATGAGTGCCATGGCGAATTCCGAGCCGGCCGAAAATGCGGCCACCGCAAACGCCCCCGCTGCGGGCGAGGGCAACACTGCCACCGCGGAAGCGAAGGTCCATGCCGGCACCCATGCGCAGCAGGCGAAGGGCAAGGCAAAGGACAGCAAGACCGCCAGAGACAGCAAGACCACGAAGGACGGCCGGCCGAAGCCGCGCCTGCCGCGCGGCCTTGTCGACCGCGCACCGGCGGATCTGGCGGCGACCGAAAGCCTGCTGACCGCGATCCGCGCGTCTTACACGCTCTATGGCTTCGAGCCGGTGGAAACGCCGCTCATCGAATATGCCGACTGCCTCGGCAAGTTCCTGCCCGATCAGGACCGGCCGAACGAGGGCGTGTTCGCCTTTCAGGACGACGACGAGGAATGGCTGGCGCTGCGCTATGACCTGACCGCGCCGCTCGCCCGCTATGTGGCGGAAAACTACGACCGCCTGCCCAAGCCTTACCGCTCCTATCGGGTGGGCTGGGTGTTCCGCAACGAAAAGCCGGGGCCGGGGCGCTTCCGCCAGTTCATGCAGTTCGATGCCGACACCGTCGGCACGGCTTCGGTCGCCGCCGATGCCGAAATCTGCATGATGGCGGCCGACACGCTGGAAAAGCTCGGCATTCCGCGCGGCGACTATGTCATCCGCATCAACAACCGCAAGGTTCTGGATGGCGTGATGGAAGCCGCCGGCCTTGCCGGGGCGGAGAACGCCGGTCGCCGGCTGACGGTGCTGCGGGCCATCGACAAGCTCGACAAGATCGGGCCGGAAGGCGTGCGCGACCTTCTGGGCGAAGGCCGGCTGGACCCGAGCGGCGATTTCACCCGCGGCGCCGGGCTGGAGGGCGGGCAGATCGAACGCATCCTCGCCTTCACCGTGGCCGGGGCGGACGATCCGGCGGTGACCTGCGCCAACCTCGCCGGTCTGGTGGAAACCAGCCCGCGCGGCAGCGAAGGCGTGGCGGAACTGACCGAGATTGCCGGCCACCTCGCCGCGGCCGGCTACGGGCCGGAGCGCATCCGCATCGATCCGTCCGTGGTGCGCGGGCTGGAATATTACACCGGCCCGGTGTTTGAGGCGGAACTCACCTTTACGGTGCTCGACGACGAGGGCCGGCCGGTGCGGTTCGGCTCGGTCGGCGGCGGCGGGCGTTATGACGGCCTGGTCGGCCGCTTCCGCGCCGAGAATGTGCCGGCAACGGGCTTTTCCGTCGGCGTTTCGCGTCTGGCCTCGGCGCTGGCGGCGCGGGCCGGGGGCGGCGCGGTGCGCGGCGCCGGCCCGGTGGTGGTGCTGGTGCTGGACCGCGATGCGGAGGCCTTCGCCGGTTATCAGCGTATGGTGCAGGGGCTGCGGGCCGCGGGCATCCGCGCCGAGCTCTATCTCGGCAGCGCCGGGCTCAAGGCGCAGATGAAATATGCCGACCGGCGCGATGCGCCGTGCGTGATCATTCAGGGGTCCGACGAGCGCGCCGCCGGCACGGTGGAGATCAAGGATCTGGTGGAGGGCGCCCGCATGGCGGACGCCATCGCCGACCATGCCGAGTGGCGCGAGGCGCGGCCGGCGCAGTTCACGGTGGCAACCGGCGACGTGGTGCAGGCGGTGGCCGACCTTCTCGCCCGCCAGAGCGCCGACCGCCAGCGTGCCGGCGGACCGGCCGGCGAACGCTGAGAAGGGGCGGGCCATGACTTCCAACGACACCCCGGCCGCCCCGGCCGTTGCGGTCGCCGACCGGCTGGATGCGCTGAAGGCGTTGCTCGCCTCCGGCGGCAACCGCTTCGCCGAGCCCGCCGTGCTGCAGCCGGCAGCGCTGTTTCTGGAACTCGCCGGCGAGGATCTGCGCCGGCGCATGTTCCTCACCGCCGGCGCGGGCGGCGACGAACTGTGCCTGCGGCCGGATTTCACCATTCCGGTCTGCAACATGCATCTGCGCGGCGGGTCTGCCGACCGGCCGGCGGGCTATGCCTATCTGGGGCCGATCTTCCGCCAGCGCGCCGACGGGCCGCCGGAAAGTCTGCAGGCCGGGCTTGAGCGCCTTGGCGATGCCGATCTGGAGGTCGCCGATGCCGATGTGCTGGCGCGGGCGCTGGAGGCGGTGCGGCTGCTGGGCATCGCCCGTCCGCAGGTGCGCCTCGGCGACGAGGGCCTGTTCACGGCGCTGATCGAGGCGCTGCCGCTGCCGCAGGCCTGGCGCCGGCGGCTTTCGGCCGCCTTCGGCGATACCGCGCGGGTGCTGGCCGCGCTCGACCGGCTGGAGGGGCGCACGGGCGAGGCTCCGGCGGTGCCGATTGCCGGGGCGCTGGCCGATGCCGATCCCGAAACCGCGCGGGCGCTGGTGGAAAACATGCTGGCGGTGGCCGGCCTCACCCCGGTCGGCGGCCGCTCGCCGGGCGAGATTGCCGACCGGCTGGTGGAGCAGGCCGCCCTTGCCGCCGGTGCCCGGCTGGCGCCGGAGGCGGCCCGCATCCTGCGCGGCTATCTGGCCATCGCCGCCCCGCTGGACCGGGCGGCGGACGCGGTTGCCGCCTTCGCGGCCGGCGCGGGTCTCGATCTGTCCGCGGCGCTGGAGCGCTTCTCCCGCCGCACCGCCCTGATCGCGGAACGCGGGGTGGAGACCGGCGCGATCGCCTTTGCCGGCGAGTTCGGCCGCCGGCTCGATTACTACACCGGCTTCATGTTCGAGATTCACGACCGCTCGCGGCCGGCCGCCAGCGGCAACGGCCAGATCGTCGGCGGCGGGCGCTACGATCGCCTGCTGCAACTGATGGGGGCCGGCGAGAGCGTGCCTGCCGTGGGCTTTTCGATCTGGCTGGAGCGGGTCGTTCCCGCGCGCAACGAGGCAGAGGCATGAGCGGGCCGCTGATCATCGCCATCCCCTCCAAGGGACGGCTGCAGGAAAACACCCAGAGTTTCTTCGCCCGTGCCGGCCTGCCGTTCGTGCAGGCGGGCGGTGCGCGCGGCTATCGCGGTTCGGTGAAGGGCGTGGAGGGCGTGGAGATCGCCTTCCTCTCCGCCTCCGAGATCGCCCGCGAGATCGCTGGCGGCGGCGTGCATCTCGGCGTCACCGGGCTCGATCTGGTGCATGAGAGCATTCCGGAACCGGTCGCGCGCGAGCAGCTCATTCACCGCGTGCTGCCGCTGGGCTTCGGCCATGCCGATGTGGTGGTGGCGGTGCCGAAGGCGTGGATCGACGTGCGCTCCATGGCCGATCTGGCCGACGTGGCGACCGATTTCCGCGTGCGCCACGGCCGCTGGATGCGGGTGGCGACGAAATATATCCACCTCGCCCGCAGCCACTTCGCCGCCCACGACATTTCCGATTACCGCATCGTGGAAAGTCTCGGCGCCACCGAAGGCGCGCCGGCGGCGGGCTCGGCGGAACTGGTGATCGACATCACCACCACCGGCTCGACGCTGGAAGCCAACGCGCTGAAGATCATCGACGACGGCGTGATCCTGCGGTCCGAGGCGCATCTGCTGGCAAGCCGCAAGGCGGCGTGGAGCGGGGCGCAGCGCGCGGCGGTGCGCATCATCCTCGACCGCATTGCGGCCGAGGCGCGCGCCCGCACGGTGCGCGAGCTGCGCACCCGGGTGGCCGATGGCGCGCAGGTGGTGCGGCAGGTCCGCCAGTTGTTCGAGTGCGTGGCGCTGTCCGGCGGCGAAGGCGGCGAACTGGTGCTGCATGTGCCGGCGGCGCGGGTGTTCGACTGCGCCGCATGGCTCAAGGGCCATGGCGCTTCCACGGTGTCGGTGTCGGCGCTGTCGCAGGTGTTCGAGCCGGTGAACCCGATGGTCGACCGCCTCACGGCCGCACTCGGCTGAGCGGCCCGGCCGGCTGCGGATGCCGGGACCGACGGCGGCTGAATAAGGGCCGGCCCGGCAAAAGGCGGGGCACATGGCAGAGGCGGGTCTTCGCAGAGGCGGGTCTTCCGGCCCGCCCTGACAGGCCCGCGCGCGGGCCCGTCAGGCCGCCGGCGGATCATCCGGTTCCCGCGGTTGCCGGCGACGGCCGGATATCGG
>NZ_DAISHT010000025.1:4177-14639 GCF_036822375.1 Pseudoxanthobacter sp.
GATCCAAAGACGGGCCAGTCCGCTCGCCATTCCTGTCGTGGTCATCTTTTGCGGCTGATGAGCCGGCGAAGAACCGGCTGGGGCTAATATAAAGCCGGCAAAGGATCTGCCGGCCACCGGCAGGCAGCCGCGCGGTCAGGCAGCCGCGCGGTGCTCCGCTCTTGCGTTCTCCGGTGCATCCGGAGTCCCGCCGGTCGTAACGCCCGGTGCCATAACGCCCGCTGCTGTGCGCACCCCCGCCGCCGCGGACGACCGGGCTTTTGCCGCCGGTCGCCGCTCCCCGCCCGCTGCCGCCCCTCGCAGTCTGCCGCGCTTCGCGTGTCGCCGCCGGTCAGAAATCGCGGCCTCCGGCGGGGCGCCGCCCGCTGCGGGCTTTCGCCCGCCACAGGCGGCCGCCGCTGCGACCATTGCCGGTGCCGCCCGGCCGGGGCGGTCTGGCCGGTGCCGCCGCCCGGTCGGCGAAGGCTCAGCCGGGTATCTGCAGACGGGCGCGTGCCTGCAGCGCCTCTTCCCGGCAGTGGCAGCCCTCGTAGTGATCGTTGACCAGCCCGACAGCCTGCATCATCGCATACATCGTCGTCGGGCCGACGAAGCTCCAGCCGCGTTTCTTCAGCGCTTTCGACAAAGCCTCCGATTCCGTGCTTTTCGTGATGCCGGCGAGGCTCTCGCGGGTGATGCGGGGCGGGCGCGTCCCGGCCTTCTGCTCGTAGCGCCACAGGAAGGCGGCGATCGAGCCGGCCTCCTCGGCGAGCTTCAGGGCGCAGCGGGCGTTGTTGATGGCCGAGACGATCTTGGCGCGGTGGCGCACGATGCCGGCATCCTGCAGCAGCCGCTCCACGTCCGCCCCGGTGAAGGCGGCCATTGCTGCGGCATCGAAACCGGCGAAGGCGGCGCGGAAGCCTGCGCGCTTGCGCAGGATCGTCAGCCACGACAGGCCGGACTGGAACCCCTCAAGGCAGATCTTCTCGAACAGGTAGCGGTCGTCCGTCGTGGGCCGGCCCCATTCGGTATCGTGATAGGCCTGATAGAGCGGGTCGTCGCCGCACCAGAAGCACCGTGCGCGACCATCAGCCCCCCGGTTCAGGCCCGCCGGCAGCGGGGCCGGGCTGAGGGCAGGGGCAGCGAAAAGGGCATCTGTCGCGGCAGTGTCGCTCATGGCGGGCTCCGGCCTTCTGTCGTGGCCGGAGCACCGTGGCACGATTCGCCGGTGAGATCAAACCATGAACATCACACCGCAACGGAATGCCGGGCGCGGCTTTCCGCCAGATAGGTGTCGAACACCGCTGCGGCGAGGCGGATGAACGGGCGCCCCTGCTCGGTCACCACGATGCGCTCGCCTTCCACCGCCACGAGGCCGCGGGCCTGCAGCGGGCGCAGTGCGGCCAGTTCGTCTGCATAGGCGCGGCTGCCGCCGTGGCGGGCGAGATCGAGCGAGAGGTCGCACATCAGCCGTTCGATCAGCCCGGCGCGGCGGTGGTCGTCTTCCGAAAGGGCCATCCCCTTCACGGTCGCCGGCCGCCCCTCGCCGATGGCGCGGGCATAGCCGCCGACATCCGGGGCGTTCTGGACGAAGCCCTGCGGCAGCCGGCCGATCGACGAGGCGCCAAGGCCGATCAGCGCATCGGCGCTGTCGGTGGTGTAGCCCTGAAAATTGCGGTGCAGGCGCCCCTCGCGGGCGGCCGCGGCCAGACTGTCGTCCGGGAAGGCGAAATGGTCGAGCCCGATCGGCTGGTAGCCGGCCGCCTCGAAGAGCTCGGCCGCGATGCGCGCCTGCGCAAGGCGCTCGTGGGGGCCGGGCAGGTCTTCCTCGCGGATCAGCGTCTGGTGCTTCTTGAACCACGGCACATGGGCATAGCCGAACAGCGCGATGCGGGCCGGCCTGAGGCCCACGGCGAGCTGGGCGCTTTCCGCCAGATCGGCGCGGCTCTGCAGCGGCAGGCCGTACATCAGGTCGAAATTGATGGCGTCGATGCCGCCGTCGCGCAGCATGTCGACGGCCGCAGCCACCTCGCCGAACGGCTGCACCCGGCCGATGACCTGCTGCACATGAGGGGCGAAATCCTGCACGCCGAGGCTGACGCGGTTGACGCCGATGGCCTTCAGCGCGGCAACGAGGTCCGGCGTCACGCGGCGCGGGTCGAGTTCGATATTGTGTTCCGCATCGCCGGCCACGGAGAAGCCCGCACCGAGTTCCCCGGCAACGCGGTCGAGCAGCGCCGGCCCCAGAATGGAGGGCGTGCCGCCGCCCCAGTGCAGATGCGTCACCCGCCCGCCGCCGTGGAGCCGGGCGATGAGGCGGATTTCGGCCATCAGCACTTCGGCATAGCGTTCCACCGGTTCGGCCCGGTGCACCGCCTTGGTGTTGCAGCCGCAATAGTGGCAGATGTCGGTGCAGAACGGCACATGGAGGTAGAGCGACAGCGTGCCTTCCGGCGACAGCGCTTCCAGCCAGCGGCCATAGGCGGCCCCGTCCACCGCGGCCGAGAAATGCGGCGCGGTCGGATAGGAGGTGTAGCGCGGCACGGCGCGCTCCAGAAGGGTCAGGTCGTCTTGCATGGGGCTCACCCTGCCAGAGCCGCCGGCCCCCGCCTTGACCGGCATCAAAGCCGGCCGGCCCGTGCCGCTTACGGGTGCGTCAGCCGGCCAAGGCGGCCGTGCAGTGTCATCACCGCCACACCGGCGACAAGGCCCCAGAACGCCGGGCCGATGCCGGCCACCGAGAGCCCCGAGGCGGTGAACAGAAAGGTGACGAGGGCCGCCGGCCGGTCGGCCTCTTCCTTCAGCGCGCCGGCAATGGAGGCGCCGAACGCCCCGATCAGGGCCAGGCCGGCGGCCGCCTGAATGAGCAGCGGCGGCGAGGCGCCGAACCCGGCCGCCGCCGCCAGTGCCAGCAGCCCGAGACCGAGATAGGCGACCCCGGCGGTGACCCCGGCAATCCACCGCCGTGCGGGTTCCGGGTCGGCATCCGGGCCGGCGGCGAGGGCGGCGGTGATGGCGGCGAGATTGACCGTGACGCCGCCGAACGGCGCAATCACCATGGAGCCGAGGCCGGTGGCGCGAAACAGCGGGCCGGCGGCCGGGCGGAAGCCGAACGCCGAGAGCACCGCAAGACCGGGAATGTTCTGCGAGGCCATGGTGACGAGAAACAGGGGCAGCGCCAGGCCGACGGCGGCTTCCAGCGTGAACGCCGGCATGACGAACACCGGCTTCGGCAGGGCGAGAGCGGCGGTGTCGAACCCGGCGCTGCCCGGGCCGGCCAGCGTCAGCCCGATGGCCACCGCCACAGCCGCCGGCACCGCCCACAGGCGGAAGAAGCGCCCGACCACCAGAAAGGTGACGATGACGGCCAGCGCCGGCACCGGTGCCACCGCCACGGCGGTGAACGGGCTGAGGCACAGTTTCAGCAGCACGCCGGCCAGCATGGCGCTGGCGAGGGCGGGCGGAATGGCCGCGGCCATGCGGCCGAGCGGCTTCCAGAAGCCGGCCAGCGCGATCAGCCCGCCGGCGAGGATGAAGGCGCCGGTTGCCGCCGCAAAGCCGCCCTGCACCGCGCCCGTTGCCGCCATCAGCGCCGCGCCGGGCGTGGACCAGGCAACGGAGATCGGCATCCTCAGCGCCAGCGACAGCCCGAGACCCAGAACGCCCATGGCAAGGCACACCGCCATCAGCCCCGAGGCCGCCTGTGCCGGGCTGGCGCCCACCGCCGCCAGCCCCTGCAGCACCACCGCGAATGTGCTGCCGAAGCCGACCAGCGCTGTCAGGATGCCCGCCGTCACCGGCTGCAGCGGCGAGGCGGCGACCGGCGGCTGGCCGGAGGAGGCGGGCGGCAAGGCGGAGGACATGCGGGCGTCTTTCCTGCAAGGGCGGCTTCCGCACACGCCCTGCGGCCGCCGGAAGGGCGGCCGGGCCGTTTGCGCGGGACGGAAATTTCATCCACAATGCCCGAAATGGATCGGATATCCAATTTCAAAATTATGGCTCTTGGCGGGACGACGGCAACAGCGATGGCAGAGCGCGGTGACAGCGGCGGGGCTGCGGAAGGGGCGGCGGGCGATGCGGCCCTTGCGGCGCTGATCGCGGCGGCGCGGCCGCATTTCCGCACCGCCACCGCGCGCGTGGCCGAAACCCTGCGCCGGGCCATTCTCGACGGCACGCTGCCCGGCGGCACGGTGCTGCGGCAGGAGGAACTGGCGGCACAGTTCGCCGTCAGCCGCATGCCGGTGCGCGATGCGCTGAAGCAACTGGAGGCGCAGGCGCTGGTTTCCATCGTGCCGAACCGCGGCGCGGTGGTCAGCGAGCTTTCGGCGCAGGATGCCGCCGACATCATGGGTCTGCGTGCGCTGGTGGAACCGGAGGCCATCGCGCTGTCGGTGCCGAACCTGACGGCCGCCGATCTTGCCGCGGCGGCCGCGGCGCTGGCCGATCTGGAGGCGGCAACAGACCCGGCGCGGATGGGCGAACTCAACCGCCGCTTCCACATGAGCCTTTATGCGCGGGCCGGCCGGCCGCGGCTGCTGGCGCTGATCGGGGCGCTTTTTGCGGAAACGGATGCGGTGCTGCGCTTCCAGCTGGCGGCGCTGGGGGCGGGCGAGATGGGGGCGCAGGCCCATGCGGCGATGCTGGCGGCGGCGCGCGCGGGCGATGCCGCCGGCGCGGCGCGGCTGGTGCGCGCCCACATCGGCGAGGCCGCGGCCCGTCTGGTCGCCTTCCTCGGCGAGCGCGGGCCGCAGAGCGGCCGGACAGGAGACTGAAGACACGAGACGGCAAATGAAAAAAAGCGGGCCAGCCGGGGAGCTGACCCGCTCGTCGCGACCGTGCGGACGGGGGGACCGCAGGGGGAGATTGACCCGGAGCCTGAGGCATCGGGGGGGCTGGGGCTGACGAAATCCTCTGCCTCGCCATCACGGGTCTCTGGCCGCGACAGAACCCAGCATACGCCCCAACGTGGCCCGGGCTGGGCTGCATTGGGGCAACTTCATGAAGTTTGCTCTTGCGACCGATGGGCAGTCGCCGGCCCGCGACGCGCATCATCGCCCATTGCACAGCGCCTTCAGGGTGCTAGCTTCGCAGGCACGGAAGCCGGCCGGGCGCTGCCGCGTCTGTTCCCGGCAGTCCGTTCCCTGTCACCCGCCCTTGCAAAGCGTGGAGTTTCCAGCCGTGCTCGACAGCCTGATTGCCGCAGAGGCCGCCCCGGCGGCCATTCCCGTCCACGCCGTGCGCCCCGGCGAGGCGGAGGCGACGGGCGCGCCGCTGGTGGCGGGCGGGGCGGAGGTCTTTGCCGGCCTTGCCCGCAGCCAGCGCTTCGAGGCGGCCGCCGGGCAGGTTCTGGTGCTGCCGGGGGCCGGCGGCCTGCCGGCCGCGGTGCTGTTCGGCCTCGGCAGCGGGCCGGCCACGCCGCTCGATGCCGGGGCGCTGGCAACCGCGCTGCCGCCGGGCGACTATCGTCTGGCTTCCGGCTTCGATGAAGCGCAGGCCGCCATGGCCTTCGGGCTTGGCGCCTACCGCTTCACCCGCTACCGCGCCGGCAAGCCGCGCGACGTGCGGCTGGTGTGGCCGCAGGGCGCGGACCGGGCGGAGGTCACGCGCATTCTGGCCGGCGTGCAGCTCGCCCGCGACCTCATCAACACACCGGCCAACGACATGGGGCCGGAGGAACTGGCCGCGGTGGCGATGGACCTCGCCGCCCGCCACATCGCCGATATCGACATCGTCGTCGGCGAGGAACTGCTGGCGCAGGGCTTTCCGCTGGTGCATGCGGTGGGCGCCGGCAGCGCGCGGGCGCCCCGGCTCATCGATATCCGCTGGGGCAATGCCGACCATCCGCGCCTGACGCTGGTGGGCAAGGGGGTGTGCTTCGACACCGGCGGCCTCGATATCAAGCCGTCGTCCGGCATGCTGCTGATGAAGAAGGATATGGGCGGAGCGGCGAACGTGCTGGGCCTTGCCCACATGATCATGGACGCCGGCCTGCCGGTGAACCTCCGGGTGATCATTCCGGCTGTTGAAAATGCCGTTTCCGGCACCGCCTTCCGCCCCGGCGACATCTTCCCCAGCCGCAAGGGCCTCTCGGTGGAAATCGGCAACACGGATGCCGAGGGCCGCCTCGTTCTTGCCGATGCGCTGGCGCTGGCGTGCGAGGACAAGCCGGATCTGCTGATCGATCTTGCCACCCTGACGGGGGCGGCGCGCGTGGCGCTGGGCCCCGACCTGCCGCCGTTCTTCACCGACGACGAGGCACTTGCCGCCGACATCGCCCGCGTTTCCATGGCGGTCGGCGATCCGCTGTGGCGCCTGCCGCTGTGGCGGCCCTATGCGCGCTGGCTCGATTCGCGGCTGGCGGACATCAACAACAATGCCTCCGCGCCCTTTGCCGGGTCGGTCACGGCGGCGCTGTTCCTGGCCCGCTTTGCGGAAGGGGCGGGCAGCTGGGCGCATTTCGACATCTTCGGCTGGGCGCCTGCCGCCCGCCCCGGCCGGCCGGAGGGCGGCGAGGCGCAGGCGATCCGCGCGCTCTACACCCTGCTGTGCGAGCGCTTTGCCGCCGGGCGGCCGGGCGAAGGGCAGGCGGCCTGACATGACGGGCGAAACGCTGGACGACCTGCGGCGCAGCGAGCCGCGCCTGCTGCCGGCGCGGCCGGACCTTGCGGCGTTGTGGCTGAAGGCAACGGTGCGGGCGGAAGCCTACAGCGCCGGCGCGCCGCGCCGTGTCGTGGCGCCGCGCACCCGGCTGGCCCGCGCCCCGCGCTTCGATGCCCCGACCGAGACCGAGGCTCTGGCCGGCGATCTGGTGACGGTGTTCGAGGAGACCATCGAGGGCTGGGCCTGGGGCCAGCTTGAGCGCGACGGCTATGTCGGCTACCTCGCCGCCGACGATCTCGGCCCGGCCGGGCCGGCCCCCACCCACCGCGTGGCGGTGCCGAAGACGTTCCTCTATCCCGCAGCCGATATGAAGCTGCCGCCGGCCGGCGCCCTGCCGATGGGGGCGGGGGTGTGCGTGGCCGGCGATGCGGAAACGCGCGGGCTGGCCTATGCCGTGCTGGCGACGGGCGAGGCGGTGGTGGCGCGCCATCTGGAGCCGGCGGAGGCGGTGGCGACGGATTATGTCACCGTGGCCGAACACCTGCTGGGCGTGCCCTATCTGTGGGGCGGCACGTCGGGCTTCGGCATCGACTGTTCGGGCCTCGTGCAACTGGCGCTGCGCTTTGCCGGCCGGATCGTGGCGCGCGACACCGACCTGCAGGAGCGCACCGTCGGCCATCGTCTTGCCGGGGACGCGGCGTGGCAGCGCGGCGATCTGCTGTTCTGGCCCGGTCACGTCGGCATTCTGGCCGATGGCGAAACTCTGCTCCACGCCAGCGGCCATCACATGCAGGTGGTGCGCGAGCCGGTGCGGCCGGCCATCGCCCGCATTGCCGCCCGCGGCACCGCGCTGCGGCAGGTGCGCCGGCCGTAAGCGCCCCGGCCGTGCCCGGCCGCTCTCAGGGCGCGGGCGGGGCGCCGGTCCACCGCGTCACGATCGCCGCCATATCCGGCCGCGCGCGCTCCGGCGGGGCGGGCAGCGAGGGGTGGCCGATGTGGAACATGCCGGCCGCCCGCTCGCCGGGGCCGATGCCGAGCAGCGCCGCGGCCTGCGCATCGCGCACCGGCCACTTCAGCAGCCACTGACTGGCATAGCCCATGGCTGCGGCGGCGACCGTCAGCGCCATGCCGGCGGCGCCGGCGGCCAGTTCCTGATGCCAGACGGGAATCTTCGCCGTTTCGTCCGGCCGGCTGACGAGGATGACGACCACCGGCGCGCGGGTCAGATAGGCCTGCCACATGCCGGCCTTCTCCGCCGGCAGCTCCGGGTTCTGCCGTGCATAGAGCGCATCGAGCGCCCGGCCGGCCCCGGCGCGGGCCTCCCCTTCCAGAACGATGAAGCGCCACGGCACCAGACGGCCGTGATCCGGCACGCGGGAGGCCAGCGCCAGCAGGCGGTCGACCTCGGCCGGGGTCGGGCCGGGCGCGGCCAGCGTGCGCAGCGCCGGCGAGCGGCGGGCGGCCAGAAAGTCCAGCACCGCGGCATCGGGGGCGGTTTCAAGGGCAACCGGCGCGGGCTGGCCGGCGGCCGGCGGGGCATGGTGATGAGCCGGCAAAGAAGGCTGTGTCCCGGGTTGTGTATCGGTCGTCGTCACGGGTGTCGTCATGGGCGTCGGTCGCATCGTCCGCAAAGGGGGGCCATGCCATTCTGCCGGTGGGGTTTTTCACCGCGCGCCGCCATTGGCTCTGGCCTTGGCCGGCCGGCGGGTTTAGGCATGACCCGCGGGGGGAAGAACCGTGGCATTTGCGGAGTGCAGGAAATGGCGAATCGGGAGCCGGTCCCACCGGAAGAACTGGCGCGTCTCAGGGCGAAATATAGCGGCGACAATGTCGGCGTCATCCACCAGCCGGAATTTGCCCGCGTCGCGTCCCGCGTCATCGATCCTTCCGGCACCCGCTCTGCGCCTTTTGCCGGGCTGACCTCGCTGCTTTCCGCCCCGACCCGCCGCATCGACTGGTCCGCGCCGGATTTCGCCGGCCTGCAGGTGGCTCTGCTCGGCGTGCCGATGGACCTCGGCGTTTCCAACCGCAACGGCTCGCGCTTCGGGCCGCGGGCGCTGCGCACCATCGAGCGCATCGGCCCCTACAATCCGAATCTCGACTGCATTCCCACGGTCGATCTGGCGGTGGCCGATGTCGGCGACGTGCCGTTCCGCTCGCGCTTCAGCCTTGAGACCGCTCACGAGGACATCACCCGCGCCGTGGCCGCGATCGTGGCGGCGGGCGTGGCGCCGCTGTCGGTCGGCGGCGACCATTCCATCTCGCTGCCGATCCTGCGCGCGGTGGCCGCCGACGGTCCGGTGTGTCTCGTCCATATCGATGCGCACTGCGACACCGGCGGCGCGTTCGACGGCGAGCGGTTCCACCACGGCGGCCCGTTCCGCCATGCAGTGCTGGAGGGGCTGATCGACCCCGCCCACACCATCCAGATCGGCATCCGCGGTTCGTCGGAATATCTGTGGGAGTTCTCGGTCGATTCCGGCATGACGGTGATCCATGCGGAGGAAATCGGCGGGCTCGGCATTCCGGCGGTCATCGAAACGGTGCGCAGCCTCGTCGGCAACCGGCCGGTCTACCTGTCCTACGATATCGACAGCCTCGACCCCGCCTTTGCGCCGGGCACCGGCACGCCGGAAATCGGCGGGCTGACCACGCGCGAGGCGCTGGAACTGGTGCGCGGCTTCCGCGGCCTCAATCTGGTGGGCGGCGATCTGGTGGAAGTGGCGCCGCAATATGACGCCACCACCAACACCGCCCATGCCGGGGCCCAGCTTCTGTTTGAAATCCTGAGCCTGATGGTGTTCAGCCCGTCGATCGGCGCACGCGCGGGGTAATTGCATGCGGATCGTGCTGTGCGGGCCCGGCTACAAGAACAAGTTTGCCGGGTTCTACTATTCTTATGACAAGAAGTTCCTGAACGGCCTGATCCGCGAAGGGCATAACGTCATTCACTTCCGCGACCGGGATGAATCGCGCATTGCCCACACCTCCCTGCCGGCCATCGGCAACGCACGCTCCAACCAGTCGCTGCTTGAGGTCTGCGAGCACTTCCGGCCGGAGATGGTGGCGCTGTTCCATGCCGACGTGGTCACCAACCGCACCCTCGACGCCATCCGCGCGCTGTCGCCGGGGGTGCGCATCGTCAATGTGGACTGCGATGCGCTCATTGAAGACCATGTGATGAAGCGCATGTGCGGGCGCGGGCCGAAGGTGGACCTTTCGTTCGTCACCACCGCCGGCGAGCCGCTGGCGCGCCTGCGGGCCGCTGGTGTCGCCGCCCATTACATTCCCAACCCGACCGATCCTTCCATGGAGGATCTCGACGCGTTCTCTCTGGCGGAGAAGAGCGCCGATCTCGTCTATGTGTCGAGCTACGGTCCGCGGGCGGCGCAGTGGGCGTTCGTGGAGGACGTGACGCGCCGCGCGCCGGGCGTGCGCATCGTCGGCTACGGGGCCGCCAAGCAGCGGCTGCTGGGACGGGCCTATTTCGAGGCGCTGGCGCGGGCGAAATGCGCCCTCAACTGGTCGAAATATAACGACGTGCCGCTCTATTCGTCCGACCGCATCGCCCAGCTGTTCGGCTCGGGGCTGTGCGTGTGCGTGCCGCGCTCGGCCGGCTTCCAGCGCTTTCTGGGCGAGGACGATGCGGTGTTCTTCTCCTCCGCCGCCGATCTGGCCCAGCGGCTGACGCGCATTCTCGCCGACGGGGCGTGGCAGTCGATCGGCCGCGCCGGCCGCGACCGCTACCGGGCGCTGTTCAGCGAGCGGCGGCTCGCCCGCTTTCTGGTCGATGCCACGTTCGGGCGGCCGCTGCGCGATTATGAGTGGGCCGATATCTGAGCGTGTCTCCGGCGGGGCCGGGTGCTTTTTGCCGGGTGCTCTT
>NZ_DAISHT010000025.1:14739-29389 GCF_036822375.1 Pseudoxanthobacter sp.
GCCGATATCTGAGCGTGTCTCCGGCGGGGCCGGGTGCTTTTTGCCGGGTGCTCTTGCGGTCTCGGTTCTCCCCGTGCCGGTCTTGCCTGCCCTGCGCGGGTCTTGCCGTCGCATCGCGGGCGGTGTTTCCTCAAGCCCGGTTTTCTCAAGTCCCGTTTTCTGCCGCCGGAGCCGCCTGCCATGAGCGATCAGACCGTTGTCCACGCCCTGCGCCTCGTCTCGCCGCTCAGCGTGCGGGATGCGAAGCCGACCGGCTTCGACAATCTCTTCACCGACGCCTCCGGTGAACTCAGCGTCGGCTTCTGGGTGTCGGATGTCACCACCCTGACGGTGAACTACACCGAGGACGAGGTGTGCGTGATCCTCGAAGGCCGCGTGCGGCTGACGGCGGCCGACGGTACGGCAGCCGAATACGGCCCCGGCGACAGCTTCCTCATTCCTTCCGGGTTCCGCGGCACATGGGAGACGCTGGAGCCGCTGCGCAAGATCTACGTGATCCGCGAAAAGCAGCCGGCGGCCTGAGCGCCCGGCGAACCCAGATGGCAGCCCGCGATCCGATTGTTGTCACCGATGCCATCTCGCTCGATCCGGCGGAGATCGAGGAGGTGTTCGTGCGGGCCTCCGGGCCCGGCGGGCAGAACGTCAACAAGGTGTCGACGGCGGTGCAGCTGCGCTTCGACGCCCGCCGGTCGCGCTCGCTGCCGGATGCGGTGTCGATCCGGCTGCAGAAGCTGGCCGGCAGCCGGCTGACCAACGACGGCGTCATCGTCATCAGCGCCGACCGCCACCGCACGCAGGAGCGCAACCGGCAGGACGCGCTGGAACGCCTCGTGGCCATGATCCGCGAGGCGAGCGTGCCCCCGGTTCCGCGCCGGGCCACCAGGCCGACGCGGGCCTCGAAGGAACGCCGGCTCGATGCCAAGAGCCGGCGCGGGGCGGTGAAGAGCATGCGGCGCGGCCCGGCCGATTACTGAGCCGCCGGCAGGGCCGCCGCGGCCCGCGTTTCGGCCGCCTCGGCGCAGATCCATGTGCGGAACCGGCCCACGGCGGGCCGCTCGGTCTCCGGTTCGGGTGAGATCAGGTAATAGATGTGGCCGTTGGCCACCGTCTCCGGCACCACCACGGTGAGGCGGCCGGCGGCAAGGTCGGCCTCTGCCATGGCAAGGTCGGTCACCGCAATGCCGCGCCCGGCTTCCGCGGCCCGCAGCGCGAAATCGAGGGTGTCGAACACCTCGCCGTGCTCGCAGTCGAACGCTCCGCCCGACCAGTTGCGCGACCACAGCCGCCAGTCCTGATGGTTGGAGCAATGCAGCAGCGGATAGCGCTCGAAATCGTGCCCGCTGCGCGGCTGCCGCCCGTCGAGAAAGCCCGGTGCGCACACCGGGGCCAGACGCTCCTCGAACAGCACGGTGCGGTTTGCCTCCGGCCAGGCGCCCGGCCGCAGCCGCACACCGAGATCGAAACCGCCGTCGCCGGGTTCCACATTGCTCCACAGCATCGAGACTTCGGTCAGGATATCCGGGTTCGCGGTCTCGAACCGGTTGAGCCGCGGCCACAGCCAGCGCACGCCGAAGGTCGGCGGCACGCGCACCTTGAGCTGCCAGGGATCGCGCTTCAGGCGGGCGATGCCTTCCGAGAGGCGGCCGAAGGCTTCGTGAACGGTGGCGGCGAGCCGCTCGCCTTCCGCCGTCAGCACCACGCCGCGGTGCACGCGGCGGAACAGCGGCAGGCCCAGTTCCTCTTCCAGAGCCCGGATCTGCCGGCTGACGGCGCTCTGCGTCACATGCAGTTCCTCGGCGGCGCGGGTCACGCCGCCCAGCCGGGCGGCGGCCTCGAAGGTGCGCAGGGCATTGAGGGAAGGCAGGCGCTGGGACATTTCACATGACTTTTTCGCAGGGTCAGAGAGCAAACTAGTCGTTTGTGCACACCGCGCAAAGCCCCCATATTCCGGTCATCAGCAGATGAGTTCCAGCGCTGGTCAAAGGGAGGTCACGATGAGCACCCGGAATGAAAGCCTTCAGATCATGCACAGCGGGGCATCCTTTGTGCCGCCGCGCGGCGCCGCATTCGCGTCGCGCCTCATGGCGGGCTGGCAGGCCCGCCGGCAGCAGGCGCACCTGCGCGCCGAACTGCGGCGCCTGATGGCGACCGACGAACATCTGGTGCGTGATCTCGGCCTTGGCGAAGAGGTCGTGAGCCGTCTGCTCGGCGAAAAGAACCGCTGAAAGATCAGGCTTTTCTGAACGATCCTGCCCCTTGCGGGGTGGACGGCGGGCGCTGCGTTTTCCCCCCATCGCAGCAGGCCCCGGAAGGGCGGTCCGGCCCCACAGACCGCCCGCGCCACCCCGGCAGAAAACGCTCCGGCCCCTTCGGGACCGGGGCGTTTTTGTTTGTCAGCGCCGCGTTCCGCGGCCCCGGCGGCGATGCCCCTCGGCAAGCCAGGTGAGGGCGACGAGGCCGATGAGCACCGCAAGGCCGGCAACGCCCGACAGCAGCGGCAGCCGCGTCAGCCCCTGCAGCACCGAGGCTTCGGTTGTCTTCAGCGCAATCCAGTCGCTGCCGCCATAGCGTCCGGCATTGTGCAGAAAGGCGAGGCGCGGCATGTCCGCGCCGCCGTCGTCCGCCCGGATGCGGCGTATGGTGCCGCCGGTCGCGGCGGCCACCGGCGCCAGAACGCTCTCGGTGGAGCGCACGTCGGTCAGTTCGCGCGGGTTGGGCGGGCCGACATGGGCAAGGGCCTTGCGGGTGCCGTCGCTGGCCACATAAAGCCCCGCGCCGCCGGCGTTCACCTGTGCCTGCCACAGGCCCGGCCCGGCCTCTGCCAGCGTCACCTGCCGGGTGCGGCCCGTCGGGTCGGTGAGGGTGACGGGGCCGGCCTTGTCGCCCAGTGTCTGGCGCTCGATGGTCAGCCGGTCGCCGCGGGCGGCCAGCCGCAGGGCCTCTTCCTCCAGTTCCGGTTCCTTCATCAGCCAGTGGGCGAGGCGGCGCAGCAGCGCCACATGGGGGCCGCCGCCGTCATAGCCGCGCGCCCAGAGCCACGACTGGTCGGACAGCAGCGCCGCCGCGCGGCCCTTGCCCTCGCGCCCCAGCACCAGCAGCGGCCGGTTGCCGGCCCCCTCCATGATCACTTCGCCGTCGTTGGGCACCGCATCGACCATGCGGAACCACTGGCTCCATGCCGGCGGCGTTTCGTTGCCGCCGGGCAGGTCGCGCGTGACCGGATGGCGCCGTCCGGTGTCGGTGACGGCCGGGCGGAACGGCTCCTCGATCACCTGCCCGGTCGGCACCGCCGGCAGCACGGCGCCGAGCGGGGTGTCGAACAGGCTGCCGCTGCCGAAACCGTCCGGCTCCGGCAGCGGGCCTTCCGAGACCAGCACCGCGCCGCCGCGGCGCACGAACTCGGCGATGTTGTCGAAATAGACCAGCGGCAGGATGCCCCGCTGGTGGTAGCGGTCGAAAATGATGAGATCGAAATCGTTGATCTTGGTGGAGAACAGCTCGCGCGTCGGGAAGGCGATGAGCGACAGTTCGTTGATCGGCGTGCCGTCCTGCTTCTCCGGCGGGCGCAGGATGGTGAAGTGCACGAGGTCGACCGAGGCGTCCGATTTCAGCAGGTTGCGCCACGTGCGCTCGCCGGCGTGGGGTTCGCCGGAAACCAGCAGCACGCGCAGGTTCTCGCGCACGCCGTCGACGATGGCGACCTGCGTGTTGTTGGCCGCCGTCAGTTCGCCGGCGAGCGGCTCGACCGAGAATTCGAAGATGTTCTGTCCGCCGTGGGCGATTTCGATGGCCACCTCGCTTGCCGTGCCCACGGGCAGGATTTCGCTCGCTACCTCCTCGCCGTCGCGGCGCACGGTGAGGCGGGCGGTCGCCGGGCCGTTCGGGCCGCTGTCTTCGATGCGCACCCTTGCCGTCTGGGTGGTGCCGACGAGGCCGAAGCGCGGCACCCGCTCCAGCACCAGACGGCGGTCGGTCTCGTCCGCCCGGCCGGTGATAAGGGCGTGGACGGGCGCGGAAAAGCCCAGCGCGCCCGGCGGCGGCACATCGTGCACCTGACCGTCGGTGATGAGCACGGCCCCGCCGACGCGCTCGGGCGGCACGTCGGCAAGGCCGTTGGCAAGGGCGGTGAACAGCCGGGTGCCGTCGCCGCCCCCGGCGGCGGGTGTGACCACGATTTCGCGCACGTCCACGTCGTCGCGGCCGGCAAGCGCCTGTTTCAGGGCCTGCCGGGCGGCCTCGGTGGTCTTGGCGCGGTCGCCGATCTGCTGGCTCTGGCTTTCGTCCACCACCACGGCAACCACGGTGGAGAGCGGCGCGCGCTGCTCTTCCACCAGCGCCGGGTTGGCAAGGGCCAGCGCCAGCGCGGCGCCGGCGGCAAGGCGCAGGGCCGCGCCCCGGCTGCGACGGATGAGGCCGGCGAGCGCAACGGCCAGCACCGCCGCGGCGAGCACGGCGAGCAGCCACAGCGGCACCAGCGGCGCGAAGGTGATGGAAAGGTTCATCGGCGGGCCGGGTCTGCGGGCTGGGGGGCGGCCGCGGTGGCGGCCATCTGGCGGGGCGGCGGGCGCATCATTGGCCGAGCCGCTCCAGCAGCGCCGGCACATGCACCTGATCGGCCTTGTAGTTGCCGGTCAGGGCATACATCACGATGTTGACGCCAGCGCGGATGGCATGTTCGCGCTGGTCGGGATCGTCGGGCACGGTCTGGTAAAGCCAGTCGCCGCTGTCGGCGATCGCCCACGCCCCGGCCATGTCGTTGCCGGTGATCAGGATGGGCGAAACCCCGTCGCCGGTGCGCACCGGCCGCTCGGCCCCGGCGGCATCGCTTTCCGCCGGGGCGGCGGCAACCCACAGCGGGCTGCCGCTCCAGCGGCCGGGAAAGGCCTGCAGCAGGTAGAACGACTTCGTCAGCACATGGTCGGGGGGCACCGGCTCCAGCGGCGGAATGTCGAGCCCGTCGAGGATCTCGCGCAGCCGGGCATTGGCCGGCGTCTGCGAGCCGCCGGTGTCGCTCATCTGGTCGCGGGTGTCGAACAGGATGGTGCCGCCGTTGCGCATGTAGGCATCGATGCGCGCCATCGCCTTCGGGCCGGGCCGGGGCTGGGCGGGGCTGACCGGCCAGTAGATGACCGGGAAGAAGGCGAGTTCGTCGGTCTCCACGTCCACGCCCATCGGCTCGCCGCCTTCCAGCGCGGTGCGCTCGGCCAGAAAGCGCGTCAGGCCGGCAAGCCCGAGGCGGCTCTCCTCATCGATGGCGGCATCGCCGGTGCGCACATAGGCAAGGCGGGTGGCGCCGGTCGCCTTTTCGGCAAAGGCGGTTGCGGCGGCATCGCCGGCGCGGGCGGGTGCAGGCGCAAGGCTGAGGCCGGCGCCGGCGGCGAGCAGCGCAAGGCCGGCGGCAAGGGGAGCGGCAAGGGCGGTCGTCCGCATGCCGCGGCCGAAGGCCCCGCCAAGCGCCAGCACGACCAGCCCGTCGATGGCGAAGAGGCCCATGGCCAGCACCAGCCCCCACGGTTTCAGGTCCACCGGCCCTTCCGCCGCAAGGGTGCCGGCGATGAGGCGGCCGGCCAGCGGGCCGGCGTCGAAGGCGGCCAGCCCGTCGGTCGGCAGTGCCAGATTGACGGCGCGGAAGGCGGTTTCGACGCCATAGTAGCCGGGCGGATGGCGCGGGCCGGCTGCGGTATCGAGATCGGCGCCCGGCGGCAGCGGTTCGGCATCCGGCCCCGGCGCGGTGAGGCGGCCGAACCCGTCCAGCACGCGCAGCGGCGGCAGCGGCGCGGTGCCGGAAACGCGGTCGCCGCCGCCCTGCGCGGCCGAGAACGCCACGATCTGGCGCAGCATGGCGACGAAGGTGCCGGAGAGCGGCAGGTTCGACCAGGCGGTATCGGCGGTGACATGGAACAGCACGACATAGCCCTGCCCGCGCTTTTCGGCGGTGACGAGCGGGGTGCCGTCGGCCAGGCTCGCCCAGGTGTGGTCGGCAAGGGTGGCATCGGGCTCGGCCAGCACCTGCCGCGTCACCGTCACGTCGTCGGGCACCGGCAGGGCGGCAAACGGGCCGGCCGGCGCGAACGAGGCCAGCGCCTGCGGCTTTTCCCACGACAGCGCCCCGCCCAGCGTGCGCCCGCCCTGCCGCAGGCGCACCGGCACCAGATCGTCGCTGCCGGCAGCCAGCTTCGGCCCGGCAAAACGCACCAGAACGCCGCCTTTCTCCACCCACTCCGCCAGCCCGTCGCGCGCCGGGCCGGGCAGCCGGCCGATATCGGCCAGCACGATCATCGAGACGCGGTCTTCAACGAGGCGGGCGACATCGGCATCCATGTCGGCGCCGCGCGGCTCGCGCAGGTCGGCATAGGGGCTGAGGGCGCGGGAGAGATAATGCAGCGGCGACAGCAGCGGCTGGGCCTGATCGGCCCCGGCGCCGGAAAGCAGCCCCACCGTGCGCCGCCGCCAGCGCTCGTCCATCAGCCGCACCGCGCCGGCGCTCGGCTGGCCGGCAATCTCGAAGCGGGCGATATCGTTGCGCAGTTCCGTCGGCAGCCCGAAGCGGGCCGTCGCGGTGGCCCCGGAAAAGACGGCGGTGGCGGTGCCGATCTCCAGCCCCTTTTCATCGAGGGCGCGCACTGCGAGGGGGGCCTCCTGTGCACCGGCGGGCTGCGGCAGGCGCACCAGCCGCACCGTCAGGGCATCGAGGCCGTTTTCCACCCCGGCGATGGCAACGGGGCCCTGACCGGCGGCCTGCAGCATTTCCACCGGGGGCGCGGCGGCGGCCAGCAGCGCGGCAAAGCCGGCATCGCGGCCGGCAACGCGGTCGCTGATGAACACGATGCGCCCGGGCGGGGTGGCGGCGAAAGCGGCCTTCAGCGGCGCTTCGAGGGCGGCGCGGTCGCCCGCCCACGGCCGCGGCGCAAGGGCCGCCAGCCGCTCGTGCGCCTTTGCGGCCGGGGCGGCGGCGAGATCCTGCCGGGTGCCGTCGGCGGTGGCCGCCAGAATGACGGCGCGGCCGTCGCGCGCGGCGGCGGCAATGGCGTCTTCCGCTGCCTTCTGGCGCAGCGCCCAGTCGGGTCCGCCGGCCCAGCCGTTATCGAGGATCAGCGCCAGCGGCCCCGCGGCGCTGCCGCCGGCCTCCGGCGCCGGCCGCCACACCGGGCCGGCCAGCGCGACAATGAGCGCTGCCGCAATGAGAAGGCGCAGCAGCACCAGCCACCACGGGCTCATGGCCGGGGTTTCCTCCCGGCGCGTCATGTCGGCCATCAGCCGCGTGGCGGGGAAGGCGACCTGCCGCGGGCGCGGCGGCGTCAGGCGCAGGAGCCACCAGATTGCCGGCAGCAGCGCAAGGGCCGCCAGCACCCAGGGCGCGGTGAAGCCGAGCGGCAACAGGCCAGTCATCGCACCATCCCCCCGGCACGGCCGCCGGGACTGCCGCTGAGGGCGCCGTGCAGCGCGATCAGCGCTTCGCTTGCCGGGCGGTCGGTGTGGTGGACGATGAGCGTCCAGCCTGCCGCGCGCACCGCCGCCCCCAGCGCGGCGCGGTGTGCCTCAAGGCGCTGGCGATAGCCGGCGCGCCAGTCCTCCGCCCGGCCGGCGGTGAGGCGCAGGTCGGTTTCCGGGTCGCGGAACTCGGTGCGCCCGTCGAAGGGAAAGCTCTCCTCGCTCGGGTCCAGCACCTGAACCAGCGTGCCCTGCACGCCGCGGCCGGCGGCGGCCGAGAGGAACGCGGCCAGACTTTCCACAGGATCGAGAAAATCGCCGATGAGCACCAGATCGTGGCCGGGGCCGAAGGCGGCCGGCGGCGGCAGCGTGCCGGCGGCATCTTCCGGGGCGGCCGCGAGCGCCAGCGCCAGCCGCTCGCTGGCATGGCGGTGGGCGATGGCCGGGGTCAGGCCGGCAAGCCCCACCTTTTCGCCCGCCCGGCCGGCAAGCTCGGCCAGTGCCAGCAGCAGCAGCACGGCGCGCTCTCGTTTGGTCACGGCGGCGAGCGGCGAGCGATAGGCCATGGAGGCGGAAAGATCGGCATGGAGCCACAGGGTGTGCGGCGCCTCCCACTCGCGCTCGCGCACATAGAGATGCTCGTCGCGGGCCGAGCGGCGCCAGTCCACCCGGTGGGCGGGTTCGCCCGACAGGAACGGCCGGAACTGCCAGAAACCCTCGCCGGCGCCGGCGCGCCGCCGGCCGTGCCAGCCGGGGGCGATGCTGGCCGCCACCCGGCGTGCAGCAATGATGAGGTCCGGCAGGCTGGCCGCGAGCGCCCGCGCACCGATGCCGGGACGGCCGGCGGCAGCGGGGCCGGAGCCGGCCTTGCGGGCGGTGAAAGGGGCGGCGGAAGCGTCTGCCAAGGCGGTCAGGTCCGTTCAGCGGTTCAGTTCAGCGCGGCGGCGAGCCGGTCGATGACGCTGCGCACGGTGGTGCCCCCGGCGCGGGCGGCAAAGGTCAGCGCCATGCGGTGTTGCAGCACCGGAGCGGCCAGAGCCGTCACGTCGTCGCGCGAGGGCGCAAGGCGGCCGTCGATCAGCGCGCGGGCACGCACCGCCAGCATCAGCGCCTGCGAGGCGCGCGGCCCCGGCCCCCATGCAACCGCCTCGGTGGCCGCCGGGGCGCCTTCGCCGGGGCGGGCGGAGCGCACCAGATCGAGGATCGCCTCGACCACCGACTGGCCGACCGGCAGGCGGCGCACGAGGCGCTGGAAGGCCATCAGTTCGCCCGGCTGCAGCACCGGCCGGGCCTCCGTCTCGCTTGCGCCGGTGGTCTCGATCAGGATGCGCCGCTCGGCCTCGCGGTCGGGATAGGGCACGTCGATCTGCAGCAGGAAGCGGTCGAGCTGGGCCTCGGGCAGCGGATAGGTGCCCTCCTGCTCCAGCGGGTTCTGGGTGGCGAGCACATGGAACGGCTGCGGCAGGTCATAGGCCTGCCCGGCCACGGTGACATGGTGCTCCTGCATCGCCTGCAGCAGCGCCGACTGGGTGCGCGGGCTGGCGCGGTTGATCTCGTCGGCCATCAGCAGCTGGGCGAAGACCGGCCCCTTGAGGAAGCGGAACGAGCGGCTGCCGTCGGCAGCCTGTTCCAGCACTTCGGTGCCGAGAATGTCGCTGGGCATCAGGTCGGGCGTGAACTGGATGCGGCGGGCATCGAGACCCAGCACGGTGCCGAGCGTGGTGACCAGCCGTGTCTTGGCAAGGCCCGGCACGCCCACCAGCAGCCCGTGGCCGCCGGCCAGCAGCGTGACGAGGGTGCGTTCCACCACGTCTTCCTGCCCGAAGATGACGCGGCCGATTTCCGCGCGGGCCGCCCGGATGCGGGCAACCGCGGCTTCCGCTTCTGCCACCACGGCGGCCGGGTCCGCCTCGCGGATGTCGGTGATCGCGCTCATCAACGCCGTTCCTGATTCTCGCCTGTCGGGACCCGCCCGGCCGCAGCCGCGGGAGGGCAGCGGGCCGGAGCCAGCCTTCTTCATCGCCTGCGGGGCGTAAAGGTTTCGCCACCGCCGGCGCCGGGCCGGCTAAAAAACACCTCATACCACCGGCAAAGCCGGGCCAAATCGTGGCGCTGCCGGCCGGCCCGGCACGATTGCGGCGCGGGCGCGAACGCGGCACAAAGGGCGGCAGGGCGAAACGCCGTGACGAAACGGCCCCCGGCCGGCGGCCGGGGCGCGATGCGGGAGGGGGGAATGAGCAAAGACAGCAAACCGGTTAACCCGGCCCCCGACCCGGCGCTTGACCCGGCGCTTGACCCTGCCCTTGCCGCGCTGGTGGCGCGGGCCGGCGGCGCGGGCGCGCCGCCGCGGCCGGTGGAGCGGTGGCACCCGGCCCATTGCGGCACCATCGACATGCGCATTGCCCGCGACGGCGCGTGGTTCCACGAGGGCCGCCCCATCGGCCGGCCGGCGCTGGTGGCGCTGTTCGCCTCCATCCTGCGCCGCGAACCCGATGGCAGCCATGTGCTGGTCACGCCGGCGGAAAAGGTGGCCATCGTCGTTGAGGACGCGCCGTTTCTGGCCGTGGAACTGCATGTCGCCGGTGCCGGCCACGGGGCACGGCTGACGGTGCGCACCAATGTCGGCGATGTCGTCGCCATCGGCCCTGAGCACGGCCTGCGCTTTGTCGCGGAGGCTGAAACCGGGGGGCTGAAGCCTTATATCGATGTGCGTGGCGGCCTTGAGGCGCTGGCGAGCCGCGCGGTGGCGATGGATCTGGCGGCACTGGCGCTTGCCAACGAAGAGGCGGGATACGGCCTCGGGGTGTGGAGCGGGGGCGTGTTCTTCGCCCTGCCGGACACCTTCTGAACGCTGCGAAGGGATGCGATGGACGAGAGCGCGAAACCGGCGGCGGCCTTCCGGGCGGATCTGGCCGCTTCCACCAGTCTGGCGGCGCTGCAGCCCTATTCTGCAGCGGGCCTGCAGGAGCGGGCGAAGAGCCGGCTGATCGGCCTCGATGCCCCGGTGATGACCTGCGAGGCGGTGGCCGGCGACCATGTCTTCAACCCCGATATCTTCGGCGATATCCGCCCGCGCCTGCGCGATGCGGCGGTGCTGATCCCGGTGGTGGACCGCGGCGACGAGGCGACCGTCATCTTCACCCTGCGCACGCCGCACCTGAAGGCCCATGCCGGGCAGATTTCCTTTCCCGGCGGCAAGATCGACCCCGGCGATTCCGGCCCGGTCGCCGCCGCCCTGCGCGAGGCGCGCGAGGAAATCGGCCTCGATGCCGGCCTGATCGAGCCCGTGGGTTTCGCCGATCCCTATATCGCTGGCACCGGCTATCGCATCGTGCCGGTGGTCGGCCGCGTGGCGCCCGACCTGCGCCTGAAGCTCAATGCCGGCGAGGTGGTGGAAACCTTCGAGGTGCCGCTGCGCTTTCTGATGACCGCGGCCAATTTCAGCCGCGGCGAGCGCATCATCCGCGGCTACAAGGTGGGGCACTACACGCTGCAATATGGCGAGCGCACCATCTGGGGCATCACGGCGGGCATCATCCATGCGCTTTATGAGCGCCTCTATGGCGGGTGAGGGCGCATGCTCCGGGTCAGCCTCATTGAGATCGCCCTTTTTCTGCTGCCGTTCGCCGTCTACGGGCTGGCCCTGCTGGTGCGCCGCGCGCCGGCGGCGCCCGACCGCTGGCATCCGCTGGGGGTGATGGTGCTGGCCGGGTTCGTGCTGATGGCGCTGGGCCTTCTGGCCTTCGGCCTGCTCGACAGGCCGGCGGCGACCGGAACCTATCATCCGGCGGAACTGCGCGACGGGCGGGTCGTGCCGGGCTATATCGAATGACGCCGCTGCCGTTTTCCCTCGCCGGCGCGCCCTGGCTTGCGGCCCCGGCAACCCGGCAGGTGCTGGCGGTTCTGGAGGCCGGCGGCGGGGCGGCGCGCATCGTCGGCGGCGCCGTGCGCAATGCGCTGATCGGCGAGCCGGTGGAGGATATCGACATCGCCACCCCGCTTGCGCCCGGGGCGGTGATGGAGCTGGCACGGGCGGCGGGCCTGCGCGCGGTGCCCACGGGCCTCGACCATGGCACCGTGACGCTGGTGGCCGCGCACCAGCCCTTCGAGGTCACCACCCTGCGCCGCGACGTGGCGACAGACGGCCGCCATGCCGAAATCGCCTTTACCGAGGACTGGGCGGAGGACGCCCGGCGGCGCGACTTCACCATGAACGCGCTCTATGTCGATGCCCGCGGCACCATCTTCGATCCCGTCGGCGGCTATGAGGACTGCCTTGCGCGGCGCGTGCGCTTCATCGGCGATCCGGCGGCGCGCATTGCGGAGGATTATCTGCGCATTCTGCGCTTCTTCCGCTTCCACGCGCGCTATGGCGCCGGCGCGCCCGATGCCGCGGGCCTTGCGGCCTGCATTGCGGCCCGCGCCGGTCTCGGCCGCCTTTCGGCCGAGCGTATCGCGGCCGAAACGGTCAAGCTCGTCACCGCCGGCGGCGCCGGTGCGGTGGTGGCGACGATGGCCGGGGCAGGGTTGTGGCAGCCGGTGCTGGGCGGCATCGCCTATCCGGCGCGGTTCAGCCGGCTGCTGACGCTGTGGCCGGCGGGCGAGCGGCCGGCGACCCGCCGTCTGCCGGCGGCGCTGGGCCTTGCCGCGCTGGCGGTGCGGGTGCGGGAAGATGCCGAGCGCCTGTCGGCGCGGCTGCGCCTTTCCAGAGCCCTGCGACAGGCGATGGTCGACAGCGTCGGCGCGCGGGAGGCGATCGGCAGCGGGTTTGCCGGCCTCGATGCGCCGGCGGTGCGCCGTCTGGTGTGCCGGTTCGGCGGAGCGGCCGCCGAAGCCGGCCTTGCACTTGCGGCGGCCGATGCCGCCGGCGCGGCCGGGGCCGATGCGCTGGCCGCGCTGCGCCGGGCGGCGGCGTGGCAGGTGCCGCCATTTCCCGTAAGCGGCCGCGATCTGGCCGCCCTCGGCATCCCGCCCGGCCCGGCCATGGGGGTGCAGCTTGCGGCCCTGAAGGCGGTCTGGATCGCCTCCGATTTCACCCTTGGCCGGGCGGCGCTGCTGCAACGGGTGCCGGCGGGCAATCAGCCCCCGGCCTGATCGAGCGCCACGGCCTTGATGAGCGCGAACACCGCGCTGCCGGGCGCCAGCCCGAGGGCGCGGCAGGAGCGGCGCGTGATGCGGGCCTGCACCCGCGCCGCGCCGCAGCGCACGCCGATATCCATGCCCTCCGCGCCCTCGGTCACCGTTTCCACCGTTCCGGCGAGCACGTTCAGGGCGCTGATGCCGGCGGGGCGGGCGAGGGCCAGCGTCACGTCGCGGGCCGGCACGAACAGCCGCAGCGGCCGGCCTGCCGCGGTGCGCACCCGCGGCAGCAGCAGGGGGCCGGCCGGCGTTGCCACGCGGCTGAGGCCATCGGCCCGGTCCTGCGCGGCCTCGTCGTCGCCGGCCACGATGCCTTCCAGCACGGTGCCCGGTTCGCCGCCATGGGCCCGGCTGCCGAGCACGTCGGCGGTGCGGCCGATGGCGCTGATGCGGCCGTCGACCAGCGCCACCGTTTCCGGCGCCAGACGCACCACCTCGCTGACCGAGTGGCTGACATAGAGAATGGGCAGCCCCGCTTCGTCGCGCAGCCGCTCCACATGGGGCAGAATCTCCTGCCGCCGCGCTTCGTCGAGCGCGGCAAACGGTTCGTCCATGATCAGGATCGCCGGATCGGACAGCAGCGCCCGGCCGATGGCGACCCGCGCCTTCTCGCCGCCGGAGAGCATTGCCGGCCTGCGCCCGGCAAGGTGGCCGATGCCCAGCATGTCCACCACCGCATCGAGGCGGGCGGCCTGCCGCCCGCGGGGCGCGAACAGGCGGCCATAGAGCAGGTTCTGCCGCACGCTGAGGTGCGGAAACAGCCGCGCTTCCTGAAACACCACCCCGATGCGCCGCCGCCAGGCGGGCAGGCAGAGGCCGGCGCGGCTGTCGAACAGCACCCGCCCGTCGATGACGATGCGCCCTTCCGCCGGCCGGATCAGCCCGGCCACGGCGCGCGCCAGCGTGGTCTTGCCGCAGCCGGAGCGGCCGAACAGCGCGATGAGGCGGGCATCGCTGGCAAACTCGACATCGAGCGTGAAGGCACCCTGCCGGTGGCGCAGCGCGATTTCGACGCCGTGGGAAGGGGAGCGGGCGGGGGAGGAGGCGGACATGGCGCTCAGTCGGCCCGGCCGGCGGACAGCCCGAGGCGCCGGCGCGCGCGCCGGGCGATCAGCTCGGAGCCGATGAGCGCCGTCATCGACACCGCCACGGAAACCGCCACGAGCCGCATTGCCGGGCCATCGCCGCCGGGCACCTGCGTGAAGGTGTAGATGGCGGCGGGCAGGGTCTGCGTTTCGCCGGGGATGTTGCCGACGAAGGTGATGGTGGCGCCGAACTCGCCCATGGCGCGGGCGAAGGACAGGATCGCCCCGGTGATGATGCCCGGCACCATCAGCGGCAGGGTGACGGTGGCAAACACCCACAGCGGCCGGGCGCCCAGCGTGGCGGCGGCCTCTTCCAGCCGGCCGTCGACCGCCTCCAGCGACAGGCGGATGGCCCGCACCATCAGCGGAAAGCCCATGATGCCGGCGGCGAGGGCCGCGCCGGTCCACCGGAACGAGAACACGAGGCCGAAATGCTCGGCCAGAAAGGCGCCGACCGGCGCCCGCCGGCCGAACGCGATGAGCAGCAGGAAGCCGGTGACGACCGGCGGCAGGATGAGCGGCAGGTGCAGCAGGCCGTCGACCAGCGCGCGGCCGGGAAAACGCCCCCGGCCGGTGATGAGCGCCGCCAGCACCGCCAGCGGCAGGCTGATGGCGGTGGCCCACAGCGAAACCTTCAGGCTGAGGGCCAGCGCCGTGCGGGCTTCGTCAGTGAGGAAGACGGCTGTATCCACGACACGGCGCCCCTGCGATGCGGCCTCACGGCTTCGGCGACAGCACCACGAAGCCCTGTTCGCGGAAGCGGCGGGCGGCATCGTCCGACTTCAGGTAGGCGAAGAACGAATCGGTCGCCTTGCCGGTGGCTTCCTTCAGCACCGCCGCCGGATAGATGATCGGCGGATGGCTGCCGGCGGGGAAGGTGGCGACCACGCGCACGTTGGGCTCGGCCACCGCATCGGTGGCATAGACGATGCCGAACGGCGCCTCGCCGCGGGCGACGAAGGCCAGCGTGGCGCGCACGTTCTCGCCCTGCACCA
>NZ_DAISHT010000026.1:0-17000 GCF_036822375.1 Pseudoxanthobacter sp.
AAGGACCTGCCGGACGAGATGGTGTTCTGGGTCAACTATCTCGGCGGCAACATGCGCGATATCGCGCTCAACTTTTCCCGTCCCGGCGGGCAGGTGGTGTGCCAGTATTACACCTTCCTGCGTCTCGGCCGCGAAGGTTACCGCAAGGTCCATACCGCCTGCTACGACAGCGCTGCCTATCTGGCCGGTGAGATCGCCCGCATGGGGCCGTTCGAGATCGTCTATGGCGGCGACATGAAGCGCGGCATCCCGGCGGTGTCGTGGAAGCTGAAGGCGGGCGAGGAGCCCGGCTTTACGCTGTTCGATCTGGCCGACCGGCTGCGGGTGCGCGGCTGGCAGGTGCCGGCCTATACCCTGCCGGCGAACTGTCAGGATCAGGCGATCCAGCGCATTCTCGTGCGCAACGGCGTCAGTCTCGACCTCTGCTCGCTGCTGATCCGCGATATGCAGGCGGCCATCGCCTATTTCGCCGCTCATCCGATCCAGAAGCCGCTGACGGGTGAGGAAGCCTCCGGCTTCCATCACTGACGGCGGGCTGCGCACCGTGTCGTCTTCCGCCAGCCCGGCCCCCGGCCCGGACGGCGCGCGTGCCCCGCGCATTTTCAGCGCGGGGGCGTGGCCGTTCGTGACGCTGCATCGCTATGTGCATCGCGGCCGGCCGGTGCTGTGGCGGGCGCGCCAGCACCGCAAGGGCCTGCTGCGCGGCGAACGCGGGCTGGAACATACCCGGGCGCCGTTCTGGCAGCGGGCCGGCTATAACCGGGCAACCGGCCTGCTGTTTGCCGTCGGCGCCTTTCTGTTCATGCTCGGCAGCGTGCTGACGCTGTTTCAGGGCGGACCCGGCGGGTTCAGCGTCCGTGAAATCGGCATCACCTTTTTCCTCGGCTCGATCCCGTTCACCATCGCCGGCTACCTGCAGCATTTTCAGGCGGCGAATGCGACCGGGTTCACGACCGCCCCGCAGAACCGGCCGCAGCGCATCGCGCTCATCGGCTGGCATCCGCGCAGTCCCGGCTGGCTCAGCACCTTTACCCAGTTCATCGGCACCATCGCCTTCAATTTCAACACGTTCGACGGCATCGCGCCGGCCCGGGGCTGGGTTATGCAGGATGTCACGATCTGGATGCCGGGCTTCGTCGGCTCGGTGCTGTTCCTCGTCTCCGGCTTTCTCGCCTATATCGAAGCCGGGCATGCCTACTGGAGCTGGCGACCGAAGGATCTGGACTGGCAGATCGTGTTCGTGAACCTGCTCGGCTGCATCTTCTTCATGGTCGCCGGCGTGCTCGCCTATGTGCCGGCCGGGCCCGAACCGGGCTGGATTCCGCTGCTGGCGAACGCCAACCTGTGGCTGGGCGCCCTCGGCTTCTTCGTTGGCGCCGTTCTGCTGGTGCGCGAGAGCCGGCTGGCCGATGCCGGCTGAGGGCAGGGTGCCCCCGGCCGGCAGCGTGGCTGGTTACAGCCCGGCGCGCGCCTTCGCCTGCGTGACCAGCGTCTTGGCGATGATGATCTGCTGGATCTGCGTCGTGCCTTCGTAGATGCGGAACAGGCGGGCATCGCGGTAGAGTTGTTCGGCCCGATATTCGCGGATATAGCCGTTGCCGCCGTGCACCTGCACATTGCGGTCGGCAATGCGCCCCACTGCCTCCGAGGCGAACATCTTGGCGCACGAGGCCTCGACGCTCACATCCTGCCCGGCATCGCGGCGGCGGGCGGCATCGAGCACCATGGCGCGGGCGGCGTAGGCGTCGGCCTTGGAATCGGCGAACATCGCCTGCAGCAGCTGGAAGTCGGCGAGCGGCCGGCCGAACTGCCGCCGCGCAACGGCATAATCGACCATGTCGTCGAGGATGCGGTCGGAGAGGCCGACGCACGCCGCCGCGATGTGCAGGCGGCCCTTGTCGAGCACCTTCATGGCCGTCTTGAAGCCCTGCCCCTCCATGCCGCCGATGAGGGCGGAGGCGGGCACCCGGCAATCCTCGAAGATGACGTCGCAGACATGGGCGCCCTGCTGTCCCATCTTCTTTTCCGGCTTGCCGAGCGACAGGCCGGGCGTGCCGCTTTCCACCGCAAAGGCCGAGACGCCGCCGGCGCCCTTCTGCTCCGCGCTGGTGCGCGCCATCACCGTGAAGAGACCGGCATGGGGGGCGTTGGTGATGAAGCGCTTCGTGCCGTTCAGGACGTAGCTGTCGCCGTCGCGCCGCGCGGTGGTGCGCACCGATCCGGCGTCGGAGCCGACATCGGGCTCCGTCAGGGCAAAGGAGCCGATCAGTTCGCCGGAGGCGAGGCGCGGCAGATATTTCGCCTTCTGCTCCGGCGTGCCGTCGATGGCGATGCCCTGCATGCCGATGCCGACATTGGTGGCGAACATGGAGCGGAAGGCCGGCGCCGCGCGACCAAGCTCGAAGATCGCCAGAACCTCTTCCTCCATCGTCAGCCCGAGGCCGCCGAAGGCCTCCGGCGCTGTCAGCCCGAACAGGCCGAGCTCGCGCATGTCGGCCACGATACCGGCGGGAATGGCATCCGTCTCCGCCACCTCCGCTTCCGCCGGAATGAGACGCTCGTCGACGAAGCGGCGGATCGTGGTGATCAGCTGGGACAGGGTTTCGGCATCCAGAGCCATGGCGTCCTCCCGATTTTTATGGAAATATATTGACAGATATGCCGCCATAGGGAGATTGGCAAGAGGCCATATGTACGCCAAAAAACAAAACGATCTGCGGCGGAAGGCAACGTGTGCCGCCGGACTGTAAGACAAGATATTGTCGCAGATTGCGGGGAGGAGACACCATGAAGGCGATTGTGCTGGCCGCGCGCGGGCCGGCCGGGGTTGCCCTGCGCGCCGTGGCGGAACCGGACGATCCGCCGGATTTCGTCCGCGTGCGGATGCTGGCGGCCTCGGTCAACCGGGTCGATCTCTACATGCGCGACAACGGCGCCGGCATTACGCACGCGCTGCCGCTGATCATGGGCGTGGACGGCGTCGGCGAGGTGGCGTCCGCCGCACCCGGCAGCGGGTTGCAGCCGGGCGACCGCGTGATCCTCTACCCTTACGAATTCTGCGGCACCTGCCGGCCCTGCCTGGCCGGCGACCAGCCGCTTTGCCACACCGCCCGCATTCCCGGCGAGCACCGCGCCGGCACGTTTGCCGAGATGATCGCGATGCCGGCGCGCTCGCTGGTGCGCCTGCCGGCCGGGGCCGATGTGCGCGAGGCCGCGGTGCTGGGCGTCGCCTATCTCACCGCCTGGCGGATGGTGTTCGGCAAGGCCCCGGCGGGGCCGGGCTCCGTCGTGCTGGTGCAGGGGGCTGGCGGCGGCGTCGCCTACGCCGCCATGCAACTGGCGCGCATGGCCGGGGCGCGGGTGATCGTCACCACCACCGGGGCGGAGAAGATCGCTCATTTCCGGGCGATCGGCGTGGAGGCGATCGACTATCGCGCCGCCGACGTGCCGGCGGCCGTGCGGAAGCTGACGGCGGGCGAAGGCGCCGATCTGGTGGTGGATAATGTCGGTGCGCAGACATGGGGGGCCTCGCTGCGCGCTGTCGCGCGCGGCGGCCACATCGTCACCTGCGGGGCCACCACCGGCGCCCACCCTTCGGCCGACCTGCAGCGGCTGTTCATCCGTCAGATCTCGGTGCACGGCTCCACCATGGGCAGCCGGGAGGAATTTCGCCGCCTCGTCGCCGCGTGGGCGGCCGGCGGTTTCACGCCGCTGACCGACAGTGCCTTTGCCCTCGCCGACGTGCCGGCCGCTTTCGCGCGGCTGGAGCATCCCGCCCGCATGGGCAAGATCCGCATCGACATCGCCTGAGACCCGGATAAATCCCGCACGGAGCCATGAGTCCCATGACTTTCGAGACCATCCTGACCGCCACCGACGGCCCGGTCGGCATCATCACCCTCAACCGGCCGCAGGCACTCAATGCGCTGAACAGCGGGATCACGGCCGAGATTTCCGCCGCCGCCGCCGCCTTCGACGCCGATGACGCGATTGCCGCCGTCGTGGTGACGGGATCCGGGCGCGCTTTTGCGGCGGGCGCCGACATCCGCGAGATCCGCGACAAGACCTTTGCCGATGTCTATGCCGAACAGTTCGTAACGGCGACGTGGGAGGGGCTGTCGCGGGTGCGCAAGCCCACCATCGCCGCAGTCGCCGGCCACGCCATCGGCGGCGGCTGCGAGCTGGCGCTGATGTGCGATATCGTCATCGCCTCCGAGACCGCGCGTTTCAGCCTGCCGGAAACGACCATCGGCATCATCCCCGGCGCCGGCGGCACCCAGCGGCTGACGCGCATCGTCGGCAAGGCCGTGGCCATGGACATGATCCTGACCGGCCGGGTGCTGGGCGCCGAGGAGGCTCGCGCCATGGGCCTCGTCAGCCGCGTGGTGGCGAAAGACACCGAGGTGCAGGAAGCCGTTGCGCTGGCAACGCGCATCGCGGCTTCGTCCCGCCCCATCGTGCAGCTGGCGAAGGAGGCCGTGAACCGCGCCTACGAAACCCACCTGCAGGAGGGGCTCTATGTGGAGCGCCGGCTGCTCTACTCGACTTTCGCGCTCGACGACCGGCGGGAGGGGCTGACGGCCTTCACCGAGAAACGGCCGCCGCAGTTCCGCAACCGCTGAGGCCGGCGGCCCGGCCGGCCCCTCAGACGGGGGCCGGGCCGGCTGCCGCCAGCGCGGCGCGGATCGGGTCGGGGATGGGGATCTTCTTCAGGCTGGCCGCATCGACAAAGACGCAGACGAATTTCGAGGTGAAGCAGACCGTGTCCGCCTGCGCGCCTTCCACATGGAAGGTGACGGACGCATTGCCGGGCGGCGCCGGCCGCACATGGCAGAACAGCGGCGCGCGCGGAGTGATCGGGGCGCGAAAATCCATCTCCATGTGGACGAACGGCGTGCCGATGCCCTGATCGACATTCATGCGGAACCAGTTGGTGCCGCTCAGAATGTGCTCCCAGAACGCATCGATCGCCTCCAGCGCGAAGTCCGGGATGCGGCCGGTATAGGCGATGCGTGCCGGATCGCAGTCGCCGAAGCCGACGCGGCGCTGCCAGATGAAGGCGGGTCTGTCCATGGTCGCTCCCTGACGGCCGGCATCGGGGCCGGCCGGTGCATGCAGGCGGGGGCGGCCGCCTGCCGGCGACCGCCCCCGGATCTACCACGCTTCGGCCCGATCGGAGCTGGCCGATCGGGCCCCCCGCTCAGACTTTGCCGCTCAGTTCCGGCACGGCGGCGAACAGGTCGGCGACGAGGCCATAGTCGGCGACGGAGAAGATGGGGGCTTCCTCGTCCTTGTTGATGGCGACGATGACCTTGCTGTCCTTCATGCCGGCGAGATGCTGGATGGCACCGGAGATGCCGATGGCGACATAGAGGTCCGGTGCCACCACCTTGCCGGTCTGGCCGACCTGCCAGTCGTTGGGGGCAAAGCCGGAATCGACCGCGGCGCGGCTGGCGCCGACAGCGGCGCCCAGCCTGTCGGCCAGCCCTTCCACCAGCGCGAAGTTCTCGCGGCTGCCGATGCCCCGGCCGCCGGAAACCACGATGCGGGCAGAGGCGAGTTCCGGCCGGTCGGAGGCTGAGACGCGGTCTTCCACCCACACCGGCTGAACCGGCACGGCCGGCGCGGCCACCGCCTCCACCGGAGCCGGCGCATCGCGGCCGCCCACCGGGGAGAAGCCGGCGGTGCGCACGGTGAGCACCTTTATGGCGTCGGCCGAGCGCACGGTCTGCACGGCGTTGCCGGCATAGACGGGCCGCTCGAAGGTTTCGGCATCGACGATCTTCATCACGTCCGGCACGATCATCACGCCGAGCAGCGCCGCCGCGCGCGGCAGCACGCTGCGGCCGAAGGCGGTGGCCGGGGCGGCAATGTGGCTGCAGGCAGAGCCCAGATCCGCCACCAGCGCGGCAGTTGCCTCGGCAAGGCCATGGGCAAGGGCGGCATCGTCGGCCAGCAGCACCCTGTCGACGCCGGCAAGCCCGGCCGCCGCGGCGGCCGCCTCCGGCCCGCCGGAGGCGACGAGCACATGAACGGGCCCGAGGCCCTGCACCGCCTGAAGGGTGCGCGCCAGTGCATCGGCGGCAAGCCGGCCCTGCGCGACCTCTGCAACAACGAGGACGGTCATCCGATCACTCCCGTTTCCGTCAGCCTGCCGATGAGTTCATCCACCGAGCCGACGCGGATGCCGGCGGCGCGCACAGCCGGCTCGCGCGTCGACAGCACCGTGAGGCGCGGGGCAATGTCGACGCCGTAATCGGCGGCGGTGCGCTCCTCCAGCGGCTTCTTCTTGGCCTTCATGATGTTGGGCAGCGAGGCATAGCGCGGTTCGTTAAGGCGCAGGTCCGCCGTCACGATGGCCGGCAGGGCCGCGCTCAGCACCTGCAGCCCGCCGTCGACCTCACGGGTGACGACGATGCGCTCACCCTCGATGGCGATCTGCGAGGCGAAGGTGGCCTGCGGCCAGCCGAGCAGGGCGGCGAGCATCTGCCCGGTGGCGTTCATGTCGTTGTCGATCGCCTGCTTGCCGGCAAGGACGAGGCGGGGCGCCTCGCTTTCCACCACCTTCGCCAGCAGCCGGGCGACGGCGAGCGGCTCGATGTCGGTGGCGGCATCGGCGGCGGCCACGATCAGGATGGCGCGGTCGGCGCCCATGGCAAGCGCGGTGCGCAGCGTTTCCTGCGCCTGCTTTACACCGACGGAAACCGCCACGACCTCGCTGGCGAGGCCCTTTTCCTTCAGCCGGATCGCCTCTTCCAGCGCGATCTCGTCGAAGGGGTTCATGGCCATTTTGACGTTGGCCAGATCCACGCCGGACCCGTCCGGCTTTACGCGGACCTTGACGTTGTAGTCGACCACCCGTTTCACGGGCACCAGCACTTTCATGGGGTCCTCCTGCATTGGATGCTCCTGCATGGCGTCTTCTGCATGACGTCCGCCCGGTTCACTGGAAGGCCTGCAGCCCGGTGATCCCGCGGCCGAGGATCAGGGCGTGGATGTCGTGGGTGCCCTCGTAGGTGTTCACCGTTTCGAGGTTGACCATGTGGCGGATGACCTGAAATTCCTCGTGGATGCCGTTGCCGCCGTGCATGTCGCGGGCGCGGCGGGCGATTTCCAGCGCCTTGCCGCAGTTGTTGCGCTTGATGAGGGAAATCATCTCCGGCGCCGCGGCGGCCTCGTCCATCAGCCGGCCGACGCGCAGGGCGGCCTGAAGGCCGAGCGCGATCTCGGTCAGCATGTCGGCGAGGCGCAGCTGCCAGATCTGGTTGGCCGCCAGCGGCCGGCCGAACTGACGCCGGTCGAGACCGTATTGCCGGGTGGCGTGGAGGCAGAATTCGGCTGCGCCCATCACCCCCCAGGCGATGCCGTAGCGGGCGCGGTTGAGGCAGCCGAACGGCCCCTTCAGGCCCTCCACATGGGGCAGCAGCGCCTCCTCGCCGACAGCCACGTCGTTCAGCACGATTTCGCCGGTGACGGAGGCCCGCAGGCTGAGCTTGCCGGCGATCTTGGGCGCGGAGAGGCCGGGCGTGCCCTTCTCCAGCACGAAGCCGCGGATGCGCCCGCCGTGGGCCTCCGAGCGGGCCCACACGATGAACACATCGGCGATGGGCGCGTTGGAAATCCACATCTTGGTGCCGTTCAGCACATAGCCGCCGGGTGTGCGGCGGGCGACGGTCTTCATGCCGCCGGGGTCGGAGCCGGCATCGGGCTCCGTCAGGCCGAAACAGCCGATCCACGCGCCGCTGGCGAGCTTCGGCAGATATTTCTGCCGCTGTTCCTCCGAGCCGTAGGCATAGATCGGATACATCACCAGCGACGACTGCACGCTCATCATCGAGCGATAGCCGGAATCGACGCGCTCGATTTCGCGCGCGATCAGCCCGTAGGCGACATAGGACGCACCGAGGCCGCCATATTCCTCCGGAATGGTCGCGCCCAGCAGGCCCATCTCGCCCATGCCGCGGAAGACGCCGGGGTCCGTGACCTCGTCGCGGTAATCCGCGATCACGCGCGGTTGCAGCTGACCCTGCGCATAGGCACGGGCGGAATCGCGCAGCATGCGCTCCTCATCGCTCAGCGCGCTGTCGAGAAGCAGAGAATCATCCCATGTGAATCGAGAAAGCTCGGGGCTGTCCTTGAGCCTGAGGTGCGGTTTGCCCGACACGGTCTTTCCTCCCGTTGTGCTTGTTGTTTCAGACCCGTTCCATCAGCAGCGCCGCGCCCTGACCGACGCCGACGCACAGGGTGGCGAGGGCGTAGCGGCCGGTGCCGCGGGCCAGTTCCAGCGCCGCGGTGCCGGCAATGCGGGCGCCGCTCATGCCGAGCGGGTGGCCGAGCGCGATGGCGCCGCCGTTGGGGTTGACCCGCGGGTCGTCGTCGGCAATGCCCAGTCCGCGCAGCACGGCCAGCGCCTGTGCGGCGAAAGCCTCGTTGAGTTCGATCACGGCGATATCGGCCGCGGCGAGACTGTGGCGGGCGAGGAGATTGCGGACGGCGGGCACCGGGCCGTAGCCCATGATGCGCGGTGCCACGCCGGCGGAAGCCGCCCCGACGATGCGCGCGCGCGGGGTGAGGCCGAAGCGCTGCACGGCGGCCGCCGAGGCGACGATGAGTGCCGCGGCACCGTCGTTGACGCCGCTGGCATTGCCGGCGGTCACCGAGCCGTCGGGCCGGGTGATCGGCTTCAGCCGCGCGAGGTCGTCGGCCGTGGTGGCGCGGGGGTGCTCGTCTGCCGCCACCTCTGCGGTGCGGCCGCGCCCCTGCGGCACCGTCACCGGCAGAATCTCGGCGGCCAGCCGGCCGCTTGCCTGCGCGGCGGCGGTGCGCTGTTGCGAGCGCAGGGCAAAGGCATCCTGATCGGCGCGGCTGATGGCGTGCTCGTCGGCCAGGTTCTGCGCGGTCTCCGGCATGGAATCGAGGCCCCACGCCGCGGCCATGCGCGGATTGACGAAGCGCCAGCCGATGGTGGTGTCGTGGATTTCGCCGGCCCGCGACCACGGCGATGCCGCCTTGGGCATCACAAACGGCGCGCGCGTCATGCTCTCCACGCCGCCGGCAATGGCAAGGTCGATGTCGCCGGCGCGCACCGCCCGCGCCGCTGCCGCCACGGCCTCCAGACCGGAGCCGCACAGCCGGTTGACGGTGACGCCCGGCACGGTCTCCGGCAGGCCGGCGAGCAGCAGCGCCATGCGCGCGACATTGCGGTTATCCTCGCCGGCCTGATTGGCGCAGCCGAGCCACACTTCGCCGATCGCCGCCGGATCGAGACCGGGATTGCGGGCCAGCAGGGCAGCGAGAGGCAGGGCGGCGAGATCGTCTGTGCGCACCGGCGCCAGCGCGCCGCCATAGCGGCCGATGGGCGTGCGGATGTAATCGCAGAGGAATGCGTCGGTCATGATGTCCTCAGATCTCATCGGGGGAGCGGCCTTCGGCGACGAGGCGGCGCAGCAGACCGGGGACGGAGAAGGTGAGCGGGTCTTCGGCCGCCAGCGCCTCAAGGCGCGCCAGAAAGGCGGCGAGGCCGCCGCGGGCGGCATCGTGCATCGGCCCGCCGCGCCAGCGCGGAAAGCCGTAGCCGTGGACCAGCACGAGATCGATATCGGCCGCCCGCTCCGCGATGCCGTCTTCCAGAATGGCAAAGCCTTCCGCGATCATCGCGGCGGTGGCGCGGGCCACGATCTCTCCGGCTGCGAACGGGCGGCGGACGATGCCGGCGCGCGCCGATTCCTCCGCCACGATGGCCTCGACGGTGGCCGAGGGCGTGGCCCGGCCGCCGGCGTAGTCGTACCAGCCGGCCCCGGTCTTGCGGCCGAGGCGGCCGGTCTCTTCGACGATGCGATCGGCAATCGCCACGTAGCGGATGTCGGTGCGCGTGCGCCAGCCGAGCCGTTTGCGGTTGGCATAGGCGATGTCGAGGCCGGAAAGATCCTGCACCTCGTAAGGGCCCATGGCCATGCCGAAGCCGCGCATCGCGGCATCGACCCCGGCCGGCAGGGCACCGGCGAGCAGCATCACGTCGCAGGTCTGGCGATAGCGGGTCAGGATGCGGTTGCCGATGAAGCCGTCGCAGACACCGGCCAGCACCGGTATCTTCTTCAGCCGGCCGGCGAGCCGCAGTGCGGCGGCCAGCGTTTCCGGCGCCGTGTCGCGGCCGCGGATCACTTCCAGCAGCTTCATGATATGCGCCGGGCTGAAGAAGTGCAGGCCGAGGAAGCGGGCCGGCGCGGGCAGTCCTTCCGCGATGCGGTTGACGTCCAGAAACGAGGTGTTGGTGGCGAGGATCGTCGTTTGCGGCAGCGCGGCGGCGAGGGCTGCAAACACCTGCCGCTTCACCGCAAGATCTTCAAACACGGCCTCGATGGCGATATCGGCCGGCGGCAGGCCGTCGTAGCCGGTGCGGAAGGTGAAGCGGGCGGCGCAGTCGGCCTCGGCGGCCGCGGCGCTGGTGCGGCCGCGCGACACGGCCTCGGCATAGAGCCGGCCGATGTTATCGCGCGCCCGCGCCGTGCCGGCGGCATCGCTTTCCACCAGCGTGACGGTGATGCCGGCACCGGCCAGCGCATAGGCAATGGCCGCGCCCATGGTGCCGCCGCCGACCACAATGGCGCTGGCGATATCCGGCCCGCCGGGCTGGCGGGTCCGGGCGAGGGCCGCGCGCTCGGCGAAGAACACATGGCGCAGGGCCGCCGCCTGATCGGAATTGCGCAGGGCGAAGAAGGTCGCCCGCTCGCGTGCCAGCCCTTCGCTGAACGGGAAATGAGCGGCGGCATCGACAAGAGCGATGGCTTCCGGCGGGGCGTTCTGGCCGGCCATGCGCCGGCGGGCCTGTGCCCGGGCAGCCTCGACAGCCGCATTGTCGGCCGCCGGCGGCGGCAAGGCGCCGGTCGCGGGGCGGGCGGGGATGGGGTGGGTGCGCGCGGCTTCCGCCGGATCGCTCACGACAGCATCGACGATGCCCAGCCGTTCGGCCTGCGCGGCATCGATGGTGCGGCCTTCGGCGATGAGGCTGAGGGCGGCGGCAAGGCCGGTGAGGCGGGGCAGGCGCTGCGTGCCGCCGGCCCCGGGAACCAGACCGAGAGTGACCTCCGGCAGGCCGACCGCGATGCCCGGCGCGGCAAGGCGCAGCCGGCAGGCAAGGGCAATTTCCAGCCCGCCGCCAAGGGCTGCGCCGTTGAGCGCCGCCACCACCGGCACCGGCGATTGCTCAATGCGCTCCACCACATCGGCGAGCAGCGGCGGCTGCGGCGGGGCATCGAACTCGCGCGCATCCGCCCCGGCCACGAAGGTGCGGCCCGCCCCGGTCAGCACGATGCGGGCGACGCCGGCCGCGATCGCCGCCTCAAGGGCGCTGACGAGGCCCTGCCGCACGGCAAGGGCCGTGGCGTTGACGGGCGGGTTGTCGATGACGATGCGGGCGACGGAGCCCTCGATGCTGAGGCGGACGGGTTCGGACATGGAAGCCTCGCGGGCACAGGGCGGCGGACAGGGCGGCCGGCCCGCCCGGCATTGCAACCGGACAGGGGCACCGGCCTTGCGGCCCTGCGGCTTGTTGGTGTGAGCTGCTGTCGCGCAGCGGCGGACGACAGACCGGGCACCGCGCGGCGCCCGGCGCGCACTCAGGCGCGGGCCTGCTCGTATTCCGCCCGCAGCATGTTGCGCAGGGCGAACTTCTGGATCTTGCCGGACGCGGTGGAGGGCAGGCGGTCGCGGATTTCCAGTCGCTCCGGGTAATATTGCCGGGCGATGTGCTGGGTATCGAGAAAGCGCACCATCCCGGCAAAGTCGAAGCTCTGGCCGGGCTTCGGCACGATGAAGGCGCAGGCGCGTTCGCCGAGGCGCTCGTCCGGGTAGGCGACGATGGCGACCTGCTGCACCGCCGGGTGCCGGTAGAGCAGGGCTTCCACTTCCACCACCGGAATGTTCTCTGCGCCGCGGATGATCACATCCTTGGAACGGCCGCAGATGCGGATATAGCCCGCGGCATCCATGCGTGCGATGTCGCCGGTGTCGAACCAGCCCTCCGCATCGACGTTGTTCCAGTCCGGCCGTTTGAGATAGCCGCCGAAATTGGAACAGCCGCGCACATAGAGTTCGCCCTCGTGACCGGCCGGCACCGGCTGGCCGTCGCTGCCGCGGATCTGCAGTTCCATGCCCGGCAGCACGAAGCCGTCGGTGTTGACGGAGCGCTCGTCCGGGTCGGACGGGGCGACGACGGTGACAGCGCCGTTTTCCGTCATGCCCCATGCGGAGATGATCCTGGCGCCGAGCACGGTGTGCGCCCGTTCCACCAGTGCACCGGGAATGGCCGTGCCGGCGCACAGGAAGATGCGCAGCGAGGCGGCATCGCAGCCGGTCCGTTCCACCGTGTCGGAAAGGTCCATCAGGAACGGCGTGGAAGCCATGGTGAAGGAGACGCGTTCGGTGGAGATCAGCCGGGCCGCAAGGGTGGGTTCCCAGCTGTCCATCAGCACCATGCGCGCACCCAGCATGACCGGCAGCAGGAAGCCGTACATGAAGCCCGTCTGGTGGGCCATGGGCGAGGCCATGAGGATGATGTCGGCGCCCGTCAGCCCGAGGCGGCCGGCATAGGCGACGAGGTTGGAATACATGGTGTTGGCGGTGTGCATCACGCCCTTGGGCTCGCCCATGGTGCCCGAGGTGTAGATGAGCTGGCACACATCGTTGGCATCGCCCCGGTCGCGGGCGCTGCGCTCCGCAAGGCCGGGCACGGCGTCCAGATCCGGGTTCAGCAACAGGGCGTCGAAGCTGTCGGGACCGTCGCCGCCGGCCACGATGACGTGGGCGAGGTCCGGCAGGTCGGGCCGCATGGCCGCCGCCATGGCCTCGTAGTCGAAATTGCGGAAGGTCTTCGGGATCACATAGGCCTTCGTCTCGGCAAGGCGCAGCATGAAGCCCAGTTCATGCTCGCGGAAGATCGGCATGACCGGATTGAACACGATGCCGAGCTTGCGGCAGGCGACATAGAGAACGACGAATTCCCACGAGTTGGAAAGCTGGCAGGTGAGCACGTCGTCCTTGACGAGACCGAGCCGGGAAAGCCCGGCGGCGGCGCGCCAGGAAAGCCGGTCGATCTCGCCATAGGTCATGTCATGGCGCATGCCGCTGGCCACCGTGATGCTGGTCAGGGCCAGCGCATCGGGCCGGTCGCGCAGGCAGGCCTCGAAATAGTCGAGCAGTGTCTTTCCGGGCCAGAATCCGGCCGCTTCCATCTTCTCCCGTCTCGGCTCGATCAGCACCGCGTCGAATTTCATGGCGTCTCTCCCGGAGTTGTTTTTTTGTCTCGTTCAGTCAGCTCAGCCGTTGACGGCCGACCGGCCCGCCCGTTCGCGGGCGATGATGTTCTTCATGATGTGTGCCGTTCCGTCGCCGATCTGCAGGCCCAGAACATCGCGCAGCCGCTGCTCGAACGGCAGCTCGCTGGAATAGGCCGCATGGCCGTGGATCAGCAGGCAGGCGTGGATGGTCTCGTAGGCGAGGAGCGGCGGCCACCACTTGGCCATCGCCGCCTCGGCCACATGGGGCCGGCCGTGGTCCTTCAGCCACAGCGCGTTGAGGCACAGCAGGCGGGCGCCTTCCACGCGCGTGTCGAAATCGGCCAGCTGGTGGGTGATGCCCTGAAAGGCGGCCAGCGGTTTGCCGAAGGCGTGGCGGCCGCCGATATAGGCCCACGTTTCCTCCAGCGACTGGCGGGCGGTACCCAGACACTGCAGGCCGATGAGCGAGCGGGAGAAATCGAACCCCTGCATGACCTGCACGAAGCCCTTGTTCTCTTCGCCCAGCAGGTGATCGGCCGGCACCTTCACGTTGTCGAAGAAAATCGAGCCGCGGCCGATGGCGTGCTGGCCGAGATCGGTGAAGCGCGTGGTGGAAATGCCGGGCGTATCCATCGGCACGAACACGGCGGAGATGCCGCGGGCCTTGTCCTCCGGCGTGCCGGTGCGGGCGAAGACCACGGCGCCGGCCGCCTGATCGGCGGCGGAAATGGAGGTCTTCTCGCCGTTCAGCACATAATGGTCGCCGACGCGCTCCATGCGCAGGCGCAGGTTGGCGGCATCCGAGCCGCCGCGGGGTTCGGTGAGGGCGATGGCGATCATCAGTTCGCCGGCGATCAGCTTCGGCAGCCAGTGGCGCCGGATCTCCGGATTGGCGAAACTGGCGAGGATCTGGCCGTTGAGCGACGCCAGAATGTTGATGTAACCGATGTTGAAATCGCCGCGCGCGATCTCCTCGATGATGGCGCCGGAATAGATCGCGCCGGCACCGAGGCCGCCATATTCCTCCGGCAGTTCGGGGGCGATGAGGCCGAGGCTGCCCATCTCGCGCACCAGACCGGCGCCGAAGCCGCCGGCCTGTTCGCGCGCGCGATAGCCGGGCGCAAGGCGCTCCAGGGCGAATTTGCGGGCGAGTTCGCGCAGCGCGAGCAGCTCCTCGCTGTCGAAGATCGTGGGATACATGGCTGTTTCCTGCCTCAGATCGCGTCTTTTTCTGGCCGGGCGCAGCAGAGCCGCGCCCGGATGCCGTTCAGTGCGCGCGCGCCGGCTCGCTGTCGCGGGGCTGCCTGCCGGTGGCTGCCGGACCGCGCCGGGCCGCCGGCTGCTGCGGCGCTGCCGTGAAGGCGGCCATCACGAGACCGGCCGGGGTCTGGAAAAAGCCGCCGCCCATTGCCGCCCTCTCGTCGTTCCGGAGTGGTGCCGGCGGCGCGAGTGCCCCGCCGCCGGCGCTGCCTGCGGCCGTCATTTTCCGAACTGACGGAAATCCGGCTTTCTCTTCTCGCGGAAGGCAACGCCGCCTTCCCTGCTCTCGTCGGTGTCGTAGTAGAGGCTGAGTGCGCGCATGCCGAGCGCGGAAATACCGCGGATGTTCTCGCTGTCGGCGTTGAACGAAACCTTGGCCAGCGCCAGCGCGGTCGGGGAGCGGTCCATGAGTTCGGCCACCCAGCGGCCGACCTCGGCATCGAGTTCCTCATGGGGGACGACGGCGTTGGCGAGCCCCATGGCCAGTGCTTCGGCGGCGGTGTAGCGCCGGTTGAGGTACCAGATTTCGCGGGCGCGCTTTTCGCCCACCACGCGGGCGAGATAGGCGGTGCCGAAACCGGGGTCGACCGAGCCGACCTTGGGACCGACCTGCCCGAACTGCGCCTTTTCCGAAGCGATGGTAAGGTCGCAGAGGGTGGCAAGCACGTTGCCGCCGCCGATGGCAAAGCCGTTGACCCGCGCGATGACCGGCTTCGGCACGTCGCGGATGAGGCTCTGCAGTTCGTCGATGGGCAGGCCGATGACGCCGCGGCCGTCATACTGGCCGTCGTGGGCCGACTGGTCTCCGCCGGTGCAGAACGCTTTATCGCCGGCACCGGTGAGCACGATCACGCCCACCTTGCGATCCCAGCCGGCCGTCTGGAAGGCATGGATCAGTTCATCCACGGTTTGGCCGCGGAAGGCGTTGTATTTCTCCGGCCGGTTGATGGTGATCCAGGCGGCGCCGGCGCGGATTTCGTAGAGAATGTCGGTGTAGGCCATCTTTATCCTCGCTCAGCCGTGCATCGTCAGGCCGCCGGAAACCGAAATCACCTGTCCGGTGATGAAGGCGGCGTCGTCGCTTGAAAGGAAGGCGATGGCGCCCGGCAGATCGTCCGGCCGGCCAAGGCGGCCCATCGGAATGGCGCGGGTGAAGGCGGTGCGCAGTTTCTCCTTGTCGCCGGCGGCCTCCATGAAGCTCTCCAGCATCGCGGTTTCGGTCACGCCCGGGCACACGACGTTGAAGCTGATGCCGTTGCGGGCATGTTCGCGGGCGAGCGTTTTGGAAAAGGCGATCACGCCCGCCTTGCAGGCCGCATAGACAGCCTCGCCCGACGACCCGCCGCGGGCGGCATCGGAGCCGATGGAAACCACCCGCCCGGCCACGCCGCGCGCCACCATCGAGGCCACGACCGGCTTTGTGATGTTGAGGACGGCGCGCAGGTTGATGTCGACGATCTTCGACCAGAAGTCCGGCTCGGACTTGAGGAACGGCACGAACAGGTCCCAGCCGGCGTTGTTGACGAGAATGTCGACGGGGCCGAATTCGGCTTCCGTGCGGGCAACGGCGGCAGCGGTGGCCTGATAATCCGTCAGGTCGGCCACCATGGCCGTGGCGTCGGTGCCGCCGGCGGAAAGCGCCGCCACCACCTTGCCGGCGGCGGCTTCGCTGATGTCGGCAACCACCACGCGGGCGCCTTCCTCCGCAAAGCGCCGGCAGGTCGCCGAGCCGATGCCACCGCCGCCGCCAGTTATAACAACAACTTTACCTTTCAAGCCACGCACGGCTTTCCTCCTCCATGTGTTCTGACCACGGCATATGACCGGGAATCCGCCATTTATGCTCACAGGGCGCGCGATCGAGACGGACGATGCAGCGCTGGCGGGTTGCGAGTCAGGAAATCGCATCCGGAAAAATATGTCAACATATTTACCTGAATTGCGATGCGCGTCGCCGCTTGACCGCGGCGCGGGCCAAGGCCAGAGTGGCGCCATGACAAAGGACGGCGACAAATTCCGCGATATCTCGCCGGGGCTGAGCAACAGGCTCTTCTTCCGGCTCTATCAATGCGCAAACATGCTGCATAAGACCGGCACGCGCGCGCTGGATGCGTATCATATTACCACCCAGCAATGGGCGGTGCTGGGCGCGCTGACGCGCCCGTCCTTTGCCGGCGGCGTTGCCGTGGGGGATCTGGCGGCGTTTCTGCTGGTCAGCCGGCAGAATCTGGCCGGCGTGCTGTCGCGGCTGGAGGCGATGGCCTATGTGGAGCGGGCAGTCGATGCCAACGATAACCGCTCCCGGCTCATCCGGCTGACGCCGAAGGGGCGCAGTTTATGGGATGAAAATATGCATCCCGTGATCGCCGACTATTATGATGCGGTGTTGTCGGGCTTCTCCACCGACGACAAGATCCACATGATCCATTATCTCGACAAGATGCTCGGGAACTTCAAGGCGATCGA
>NZ_DAISHT010000026.1:17100-29206 GCF_036822375.1 Pseudoxanthobacter sp.
CGGCGCCGCCCCCCGCAGGGCGCGCGGCCGGCGCGGGGGCGGATCAGAGGCGCCGGACGAGATAAGTCGCGCTCTCGGGACAGAGGCGGGAGAATTCGGCCGTCGCGGCGATTTCCGCAGGTGCGAACTGGAGCGGCTCGCTGCGATAACCGAGCGACTGGAAGAACGCCGCGGCATCCGTCGTCAGCACATGCAGGCGATGGACGCCGGCGCCGCCGGCAATCCACTCCAGCACGCCGTGAATCTCCCGTCCCACCCCCTGCCGGCGCCGGCCGGCGACGACCACGAACGAGCGCAGCAGCCGGTCGGGTCCGTCACCCTCAAGGCCGGCATAGCCGGCAAGCCCGGCCGGATCGCGAAAACGATAGAATTTGCGGCCGGCCCCGGTCAGGTCGTCCGTCGGCAGACCGGCTTCTGTCAGCGCGGTCCTCAGGCCCTCGTCGGCGCCGCTGATGGGGTCGATCACCATGGTTTCCTCCGCCGGCCTGATTCTGCCGCGCATTCTTCTGGTCTGCCGCTTTGCTAGGGCAGGTGGCGGGGCTAATCAACGCGGCAAGGCGGCCGGCTGCCGGGGCTCGCATCCGGGGTGAGGGCTGCGGGCCGGAAAGAGGCGGTTGAACAACTATGGCGTGTATTACGGCCCTCATGCATGGTCAAAAATTGCCGCTCTGACCGCGCTGCCGGTAAAATGTACAGCAGCGTCCGGATTTCTCGACGTAGCTGTACATTTTCACTTGCCCATTCTTTAGACCGCTCATAACCTGTGCATGGAACGGAGCAGACGATGTTGAACGAGACGGGTTGGCGCGGGTCTGCCGAGCTCTGGCTGGAAGCGGCTTATGAAAGTCTGCTTGAAGCTGGAGTTGATTCCGTTCGGATTCAGCCGCTTGCGAAGAAGTTAAGCCTGTCAAGAACGTCATTTTACTGGTTCTTCAAAGATCGCGAGGAACTCCTTTCTGCACTTGTCCATAAGTGGCGATCGAAGAATACAGGCAGCATCGTCCGTCAGGCGGAGGCCTATGCCGAGAGCGTGACCGAGGCGGTGTTCAATGTCTACGACTGCTGGTTCAATCATGACATGTTCGATTCCAAGTTCGAATATGCCATTCGCAGCTGGGCCCTGCAGTCGCCTGATGTATCCGATGATGTGAGTACGGCAGATAAGTTCCGTCTGGATGCCCTGACGAAGATGTTTCTTCGGTTCGGTTACGATCCTCTGCCGGCCGATGTGCGCGCGAGATCGATATATCTGGCGCAGATCGGCTACATCACTATGAAGACGAATGAAACGCTGGCATTCCGCATGAAACGCGCGCCCATCTATGTCGAGATTTTTACCGGGCGCACGCCGCGCGCGAACGAGGTTGAGCGGTTCTATGCGCGCAACGGTTACGTTTCGCCCGAGCCGTGGGTGCCGGCAGACACCGGCGGGGAGGGTCCATGACCGACGGTACGACCCCGCCGGCAGCCGCCGGCGGCCTGAAGACGACCCCCGTTGCCGGCATCGTGGGCGGCGGCGGATGGCTCGGCCGCGCCATGGCGGCCAACATGCTGCGCCGGGGCGTGATCCGGGCCGGCAATCTCGTGCTCTCGTCGCGCAGCGGCGCGGTGGAGGGCTTTCCGGCCGGCGGGCCGGTGCGCGTTACGGCGGATAATGCCGCGCTGGTGGCGGCCGCCGATATCGTCATTCTCTCGGTGCGGCCGGAACAGTTTGCCGGCCTGTCGCTGGCCTGCGGCGGCAAGCTGGTCATTTCGGTCATGGCGGGCGTATCGCTCGCGACCCTTCAGGCAGCGACCGGTGCGCAGCGCATTGTGCGCGCGATGCCCAACGCGGCCTGCGAAATCGCCCGCTCCTATACGCCCTGGCACGGGTTGCCGGCGGCTTCTGCGGACGACCGGGCTTTCGTGCAGGCGTTGTTTGAAAGCTGCGGCACCGCCGATGCGGTCCCCTGCGAAGCCGATATCGATTATCTGGCCGGGCTTTCCGGCTCCGGCCCGGCCTTTCCGGCATTGCTTGCCGGGGCGATGCTGGCCCATGCCCGCCGCCGCGGCCTGCCGGAGGCCATTGCCCGCCGCGCTGTGATGGGCGCCGTCAGCGATGCCGCGCGGCTGCTGCCGGACCACGGCGCACCGGAAGACCTGATTGAGACCTTTCTCGACTATCGCGGCACGACCGCCGCGGCGCTGCGGGCGATGATCGCCGGCGGCCTGCCGGAAGCGGTCGCCGCCGGGCTGGATGCCGCCGAGGCGATGGCCCGCACCATGGCAGAGACCGCCAGCCGGCAGCCATGAACCCGAAAAGGCCGTCGCGGCGGCGGTTCCGCGGCAGGCTTCAGGTAACAAAGACCGCACCTTCAGGGGAATATTCAAGGCCATGAAACATCTTCTCACCACCACCTGTCTTGCCGTCGGCTTCTCGGTGCTGGCCGGCCAGGCATTTGCGGCCGAATGCGGCGATGTCACCATCGCCAGCATGAACTGGCAGTCGGCCGAGGTGCTGGCCAACATCGACAAGATCATTCTGGAGAACGGCTACGGCTGCAAGGCGGAGATCACCGTCGGCGACACCGTGCCCACCATCACCTCGATGGTGGAAAAGGGGCAGCCCGATATGGCGCCGGAAGGCTGGGTGGACCTGCTGCCGGAGGTCGTGACCAAGGGCATCGAGGAAGGCAAGCTCGTCTCCGCCGGGCCGGCGCTGTCGGATGGCGGCGTGCAGGGCTGGTGGGTGCCGAAGTACATCGTCGACGCCCATCCGGACATCAAGACCATCGGCGATGCGCTGAAGCACCCGGAGCTGTTCCCGGCTCCTGAGGATGCCGGCAAGGGGGCTGTGTTCAACGGCCCGCAGGGCTGGGGCGGCACGGTGGTGACCAGCCAGCTCTTCAAGGCCTACGACGCCGACAAGAAGGGCTTCGTGCTGGTCGATACGGGTTCGGCCGCCGGCCTCGACGGCTCGGTTGCCAAGGCCTATGAGCGCAAGGAAGGCTGGATGGGCTATTACTGGGCCCCGACCTCTCTGCTCGGCAAGTACGAGATGGTGAAGCTGGGCTTCGATGCGCCCTACGACGCGGCCGAATGGAAGCGCTGCAACACCGTTGCCGACTGCCCGGACCCGAAGATCAACACCTGGCCGACCGACCGGGTGGAAACCCTGCTCACCGACAAGTTCGCCAGGCGGGCCGGCCCGGCGCTGGATTATCTCAAGGCGCGCCGCTGGGGCAATGCCACGGTCAACAAGCTGCTGGCGTGGATGACCGACAATCAGGCGAGCGGTGAAGAGGGTGCGAAGCACTTCCTGAAGGAGAGCCCGGACATCTGGACCGGGTGGGTCTCGCCGGAGGTTGCGGACAAGGTGAAAGCCGCGCTCTGAGGCGGTCCGGAAGGCAGAAGGGGCAGGCGGCGGCCGCCGGCAGCAATGCCCGGCGGCGTGCCGGCTGCCCTGGGGCCGGGTGCGGTTGCGGGCGCAGGGTTCGCAACCGGTGCCGTGCTGTGCCTGCGCCCTGTCACGGCCGCAGCGGGAAACCTGCGTTCCTGCCGGCCTGCTTCGGGAAGAGGGGAAGGTGATGAGCTGGCTGTCCAGTTTTCCACAGATGAACGAGGACACGCTGCGGACCCTGAAGAAGGTCATCGACGAGAATTTCCGCGCCTTCACGCGCGCCTATGGCGACGGAATCGAGACACTCTTCACGCCGCTCAAGTGGTTTCTGATCGAGGCGGAGCGTTTCACGACACAGACGCCGTGGCCGGTCATTGTCATTCTGGTTGCGGCTATTGCGTGGTTTGCCAGCCGTAACTGGCGCATTGTCGCCGGGGCGGTGATCACGCTGCTGCTGATCGGCTATTTCGGCATGTGGGAAGACGCGATGCGCACGATCTCGATGATCGTGGTCTGCACCGTTCTTTCCATCGTTATCGGCCTGCCGATCGGCATCGCGATGTCGCGGTCGGACCGGCTGCAGAGCGTTGTCAATCCGATCCTCGACGTGATGCAGACGATGCCGAGCTTCGTCTACCTCATTCCCGTCGTCATGCTGCTCGGCATCGGCAAGGTGCCCGGCCTGATCGCGGTGGTCATCTACGCGCTGCCGCCGATGATCCGGCTCACCAATCTGGGCATCCGCCTTGTCGACAAGGATGTTCTGGAAGCCGCCGATGCCTTCGGTTCGTCGTCCTGGCAGAAGCTGAAGGATGTGCAGTTGCCGCTGGCGCTGCCGACCATCATGGCCGGCATCAACCAGACCATCATGATGGCGCTCGCCATGGTGGTGATCGCGGCGATGATCGGCGTGCAGGGCCTCGGCCAGCCGGTGCTGAAGGCCATCGCCAACCAGTATTTCACGCTCGGCATCTTCAACGGCCTCGCCATCGTCGGCATCGCCGTGGTGTTCGACCGGGTCAGCCAGGCCTACGGACGCCGGCTGCAGAAGCATCTGGAGGTGCTCCATGGCTGAGACCGCAGCCGGCGGCCGCGCCCCCGCACCGGGCGGCAACGGCATCGAGATCCGCCATCTTTACAAGATCTTCGGTGCCAGCCCGGCCGCCTATATCGATCGGGTGCGCGCGGGCATGACCAAGGCGGAGCTGAACGCGAAGCATGCCCATGTGCTGGGCCTCAACGACATCAACATCTCGATGCCGTCGGGCTGCATTCAGGTCATCATGGGGCTGTCGGGGTCCGGGAAGTCGACCCTCATCCGCCATATCAACCGCCTGATCGACCCGACGGCCGGCGAGGTGCTGGTGGGCGGGCAGGACGTCTGCACCATGAACCGGACGGAGCTGCGCGACTTCCGCCGCCATCAGACCGCGATGGTGTTCCAGAAGTTTGCCCTGCTGCCGCACCGCACGGTGCTGGACAACACCGTCTATGGCCTCGAAGTGCAGGGCGTGCCGCGGCAGAAGCAGGTCGATGCGGCCATGCAGTGGATCGAGCGCGTCGGTCTGAAGGGGTTCGAGAGCCGTTATCCCAACCAGCTTTCCGGCGGCATGCAGCAGCGTGTCGGGCTGGCCCGGGCGCTGACCAACGATGCCCCTATCCTGCTCATGGATGAGGCCTATTCCGCGCTCGACCCGCTGATCCGGGTCGACATGCAGACGGTGCTGCTCGATATCCAGAGCGAGATCCGCAAGACCATCGTCTTCATCACCCACGATCTGGATGAGGCGCTGCGGCTTGGCGATCAGATCGCCATCCTGCGGGATGGCGAGGTGATCCAGCAGGGCAGCAGTCAGGATATCGTGCTCAGGCCGGCCAACGATTACATCGCCAACTTCGTGCGCGAGGTGAACCGCGGCCGTGTCATTCGCGTGGAAGCGGTGATGGTGCCCGGCACCGGCACGGCGGTTGCTGCCCCGGCGGTGGCCGTCGATGCCACGCTGGATGCGGCGGTGAAGCTGATGATTGCCGCCGGCAGCGACGTGCTGGCGGTGACGGACGGCGCCGGCGACACCGTGGGCCGGCTCGACCTGCGGCAGGCGATGGCGGCCATGGTTTCGCCGGTGGCGGCCTGAACCGGGCCGCAGACCTCAGGTTCCCGGCGGCCGGCGGGCTGCCGGGCCTTCCGGGCTGCGGTCGCGGCTCGGCGGGCGGCCGAAGTGGTCGGCGAAGGCGGTGGAGAAATGCGAGGCCGAGCCGAAGCCGCATTCCAGCGCCACGTCGACGATGGACATGGCCGTCTGGCGCAGCAGTGCGCGGGCGCGCTCCAGCCGCAGGGTCTGGTAATGGCGCGCCGGCGTGGTGTTGAGATGCTGGCGGAAAAGCCGCTCCAGCTGACGCACCGAAAGCCCGGCCTCGCCGGCCAGGCGGGCGAGCGGCACCGGGGCGGCAATGGTTGCTTCCATGCGGGCGCTGACCTGCCGCAGCGGGCCGGGTGCCAGCGCCAGCGCCGTTTCCAGCCCGCCGCGCTGCTGGTCGCCACCGTCGCGGATGCGGCTGTGGATGAGCTGGTCGGCCACCTGCCGCGCCAGCGCCGCGCCGTGATCGCGGGCGATGAGCTTCAGCATCATGTCGAGCGCGGCCGCTCCGCCGGCGCAGGTGAAGCGGTCGCGGTCGATCTCGAACAGCTCGCGGCTGATGTCGAGGGCGGGAAAGTCGGCGGCGAGGGCGGCGTGGTTCTCCCAGTGGATCGTCACCCGCCGGCCGCTGACGACGCCCGCTCTGGCCAGCACATGGGTGCCCGTGCACAGGGCGCCCAGCGCCGCGCCGCGGGCGGCAAGCCGGTGCAGCAGCGCGCGCAGGGCAGTGGTATCCTGCGCCTGCACGTTGAGGCCGGAACAGACGATGGCCGCATCCGCCGCGCCGATGGCCGCAAACGAGCCGTCAACGGCCACGGAAACGCCGTTGGAGGCTGTCACCGGCTGTCCGCTGGCGGAAAGCAGCCGCCAGCGATAGACAGGCCGGCCGGCGGTGCGCACGGCAAGGCGCAGGGGCTCGATGGCCGCCGCAAAGGCGATCATCGAGAAATCGGGCACCATCAGGAAGGCGATGGTCTCGATGGTTTCCTGCGGCAGGGCGTCGGCGGCTGGGTCTGCGGGCATGACCGGTTCACTTCGGTGGGTCCGCGCGCAGGCGGACCGGCAGGGGCGATGCCCCAGCATTTGGCGTGGCGCGGGGGCGGCTGCAAGCCGTATCGCCGGGCTTTCGGCAGAGAGGACGCGGGCCCGTGGCTTTCCGGCTGCGGCGCCGGCGGGATGAGGCGAGAGCGGAGGAGGCGAAAGCCATGGGCGGATCGCGGAGCGGCATGTCCTGCCCTCAACCCCTGCATACACCGGCCGGTCCGGCCGGCGCCGGTGTGCCCGGTCCGCGGCGGCCGGCGCTGCGGGTCGGCTTCGTGCTGGCGCACAATTTCACGCTGTCCGCCCTTTCCCTGTTCATCGACGTGCTGCGTCTGGCCGCCGACGAGGGCGACCGTTCGCGCCCCATCCGCTGCACATGGACGGTAATGGCCTCGCGGCCGGAGGCCATGCGCTCGTCGTGCGGCCTCGGCGTCAACCGCATGAGCGCGTTGCTGCCGCCGCAGAACTTCGACTACATAGTCGTCGTCGGCGGTCTGCTGCAGGGCGGCGATCAGGTCGATGAACTCACGGTGCGATATCTGCGCGAGGCGGCCGCGGCGGGCGTGATCCTCGTCGGGGTGTGCACCGGCTCGTTCGTGCTGTCGCGCGCCGGGCTGATGGCGCGCCGGCGGGTGTGCGTGTCGTGGTATCATGTGCAGGATTTCGCCGACGCGTTCCCGGATCAGACCCCGGTCGCCGACCGGCTGTTCGTGGTCGACCACGACCGCATCACCTGCTCCGGCGGCAGCGGCGTGGCGGATCTGGCGGCCTATCTGGTGGCCCGGCATCTGGGGCAGTCGGTGTCGCAGAAGGCGATGCATGTGATGCAGCTGCAGAGCGCCCGCGGTGCCGATGCCTCCCAGCCCCACCAGCCGGTGGGCGGCGATCCGGCCGACGAGCGGGTGCGCCGCGCGGTTCTGATCATGGAGCAGAACATCGCCGAGCCGGTCTCCATCGAGGCCATCGCCGGGCGGCTTGCCATGTCGCCGCGCCAGCTGGAGCGGTTGTTTCAGAGCGCGATGGGCGAGCGGCCGGCCGCCGTCTACCGCCGCCTGCGGCTTGGCCATGCGCGCTGGCTGCTGGAAAACACCCGCAAGAGCATCACCGACATTTCGGTCGAAACCGGCTTCTGCGATGCGGCGCACTTTTCCCGTCAGTTCCGCGCGGCCTTCGGGCAGGCGCCCAGCGAGGCGCGCAGCGGCGCGGCCGCCCGCCCGGTCGGGGGCGAAGCGGCCATTGCCAGCCTCGCCCCCCGCGGCTGAAGATCATCGCCGCCCCGGACCGTGACCGATGGCGGCCAGATGGTCGAGGATGGCGCGTGCCGCCTCCTCCGGCGTGGGGCCGGTCATCAGGCGATGGTCGCCGCCGCCATCCGCCGTCACGATCAGTTTCGGGCGGTGGCGGTGCGGTCCCTCGCTGAGGGGCGTTGCGGTGGCGGCCGGCACGGTGCCGGCCGCGCGCCGTGCCGCCCTGCCCGCGGCAAAGCGGGCATGGGCGAAGGGCAGCGGCGCGGCGGCCCGCGGCGAGACGGTGACAACCACCGGCCCGGCCACCGTGAAGCGCCGCCGCGCGCCGCGCGGGCGGGCCTGATCGATGACGAGCTGCCCGGCAACGGCGCCGGGCACGATGGAGACCGCATCGGCCACGATCGGCAGTCCGAGGGCGTGGGCGACGGCATAGGGCACGAGGCCGGTTTCTTCGCCGCCCTGCGTGCGTGGCCCGGCGAGAATGAGGCCTGCGGCGCGCACATCGGCGAGGGCGGCGATTTCGGCCACCGGATCGACGCCGTCTTCGGCCGCGACATGAACGAGGCGCGGCAGCCCGTGGCCGAAGGCCTGCGCAACGGTCGTCGCATCCGGGCCGATATGGAGCCCTGTCAGGTCGGCCCCGAGGCTGAGGGCGAGGCGGATCGCCTGCGCTTCCGTGCGCGGCAGCGCGGGGTGCAGCGAAACCGGATGACGGCCGGCGGACAGCAGCACGACGGCTTTCATGACGGGTCTTCCTCAAGCAGCTTCAGAAGCGCGGGCATGACCTGCTGAGCATCGGCCACGATGGCAAGGCCGGCGCGCTCGATCATGGCGGCGTGCAGGTCGGTGTTGACGGCGATCACCGCGCCGCAGGCGCCGATGCCCTGCAGGTGCTGCGGCGCGCCGGAGATGCCGAGCGCGAAATAGCAGTCTGCCGTCAGCACCGTGCCGGAGGCGCCGACCTGTGCGGCCCGGGGCATCAGCCCGGCATCGCACACCACGCGGCTCGCCCCCGGCGTGCCGTGCAGGGCGGCAGCCAGCCGGCGGAAGGCGGCGAAGTCGGTGACGCCGTTGCCCGCCGAAACCACGAAGCCGGCATCGGCAAGCGCCACGGTGGCCGGGTCGGCCGGAATGTCCTCCACCGCCAGAATTCCGCTCCGGGCGGCCGGCGACTGCAGGGCCGGTTCCGGCGGCACAGGGCTTTCAGGCCCCCGTGCTTCAAGTCCCCCTGCCTCAATCTCCCGTGCTTCATGGACCGTCCCGCTGTGGGCGGGCACCATGTCGGCGGCCAGCGTGATGAGGCGCGGGGCGGGCCCGCGCTGATCGGCGCGCCCGCCTCTGAAGGTGCGCACCACACCGGCCGGCGAAACCTGCTCGGCACCGGCGAACAGCGGCTCGTGCAGGTGCACGGCCAGCCGGCGGGCAAGGTCGCCGCCGCGCGCGCTTTCCGCGAAGATCACATGGCGCGGCGCAAGGTCCGCGACGAGGCCGGCAAGGGCTGCAACGGTGACGGCGGGGTTGGCCTCCGCGGTGCCGGTCAGCACCACGCGGTCGGCTCCGGCCGGGCCGGCGGGTTCGCCAAGGGCCGGGGCCGCCAGCACCACGGCGGTGTCGCCCGCCTTGCCGGCGAGGCGGCGGGCGGCGCCGAGGCACTGGCGATCGTGGCGCGACAGGCGGCCGGCGGGGCAATCCGCGACGACCAGAATGACGTGCACGGGCGTGTCGATGACCACGACCGGCGGCGCCGCCGGTGCGGCCACGGCGGCCGGCGGCGGCACCGCGGCTGCGCCGCGGTCGTGGCGGTTCATGTCGTAGCGCGGCCGCGCGGTGCCGGGCACCAGACGGGCGCGGCGTTCGGCACGCGGATCGGACCGCGGCCGGCCGGCATCCGGCGGCACGGCAGCAAGATCGAAGCGCGGCCGCGGCAGGTTTGCGACCTGGTGTGCGGCGCGCTCGGCGCGCGGGTTGCGCCGCTGGCGGCGGGGGCGTGGGCTCTCGGTCATGCCGCCTGCTCCACGGCCTTCAGCAACAGTTCGGCCACGTCCAGCACCTCCGGCCGCGGGGCGGGCACGCCCTCCAGCATCGCCGTGCAGTTGGGGCAGGCGACCGCCACGATCGCCGCGCCGGTGGCCCGGGCGTGATCCATGCGGATGTCGGGAATGCGCCGCTCGCCGGCAACATCCGAAATCGGCGCTCCGCCGCCGCCGCCGCAGCACTGCGAGCGGCGACCGTGGCGTTCCATCTCCCGCACGTCGAGGCCGAGGCGGGCCAGCAGGCTGCGCGGCGCCTCCGTCTCGCCGTTCCAGCGGCCGAGATAGCAGGGGTCGTGATAGGTCACGCTCCCGCCCGTCAGCGGGGCCGGCGTCAGCCGGCCGGCCGCCACCAGACTGTCGAGATAGGCGGTGTGGTGGACGACGAGATAGTGCCCGCCGAAGGCCGGATAGTCGTTGCGCAGCGCGTTGAGGGCATGGGGATCGGCGGTCAGGATCAGCCGGAACCGGCGCTTTGCGAGCGCTGCGATGTTGTCGCGGGCAAGGCGCTGGAAGGTGGCCTCGTCGCCGAGCCGGCGGGCGAGGTCGCCGCAGTCGCGCTCGTCGGCGCCGAGCGTGCCATAGGTCACACCGGCACGGCCGAGCAGGGTCAGCAGCGCCCGCAGGGTGCGGCCGGCACGCAGGTCATAGGCGCTTTCACCCAGCCACAGCAGCACGTCGGTCTCGCCGCCTTCCGGCACCACCGGCAGCGGCAGGCCGGCGGCAAAATCGCCGCGCGCGGCAAGGGCGTGGCCGCCCGGCTCGTCTGCAAGGCGCAGGTCGTCCAGCGGGGCGGCGGCTTTCTCCGGCACGGCGCCGAGCGCGAGGGTCTGGTGACGGCGCAGGTCGATGACCGCATCGACGTGCTCGATCATCATCGGGCACTCTTCCACGCAGGCCCGGCAGGTGGTGCAGGCCCACAGCGTGTCGGGATGGATCATGGCATCGGCGCCGATGATCGGCCGGTGCGGGCCGCCGATGCCGGCCACGTCACGGGCGTTCGGGTAGGGCGAGCCGTAATAGTCGGCGCTGCTGGCCTGCGGCGCCATGGCGAGCGACAGATCCTGAATGAGGCGCTTCGGGTTCAGCGGCTGGCCGCTGGCAAAGGCCGGGCAGGCCGCCTCGCAGCGCCCGCACTGCACGCAGGCATCGAAGGCGAGCAGCCGGTTCCACGCGAAATCCACCGGGTGCGCAACGCCGGGCGAGGCCGCGGTCACGTCAGCGGGCGCAAGGGCGACGGCGGCGGAGGCCGAGCGGCCCTCGGTGAAGCGCTCCGGCCGCGGGTGGGCGGCAAGGTGCAGGGCACCGGCGATCGGGTGGCGCATGGGCCCGGTGTCGACACTGAGGGCGAGGCGGATGCCGCCCCAGGCGGCCAGTGCCATCGGCATCAGGGCGAGGGCGCCGAGGTCCGCCGCCAGCGCCAGCGCCGTGAGGAAGCCGCCGGTGCCGAAGGCCGCCAGCCACAGCGGCAGGCGGGCGAAGCGGCCGCCGGAAAGCCGGGCCGGGCGGGGCGAACGGCGCATGGCGGCCATGCGGGCACCGGCGATGGCGAAGGCGAACAGCACCGCGTCGAGCGCCCACCACAGCGGCAGCCGGCCGAGCACCGGGCACAGGCCGAGCGCGGCAACGAGCGCCCCGCTCAGCAGCCCGCCGGCTGCCAGCATGTGCATGCGCGCGGTAAACGGATCGCTCGCCACCACATGATGCACATCGACGAGATAGCGGCGCGGCAGGGCGGCGAGGCCGGCCCGCCAGTCCACCCGGGCCGGCTGCCCGGCGCGCCACAGCCGCACGCGGGCCGCGATCCGAAAGGCCGCGAGCCCCGCGACCAGCCAGATCAGGAGGGCGAAGGCGAGGGCCATCACAGATCCTTGCAGAGCCGGAGGGCGTCGTAGATGGCGGCGTGGATGTTGCGCCCGGCGACCGCATCGCCGATGCGGTAGAGCACATAGCCGCCGGGAGGCGCCTCGTGCTGGGGCTGGCCGGCGATCAGGGCTTCAAGGTCGGTCACGCCGCGGTTCGCGGCGCCGTCCTTCAGGCCGAAATAAAGCCCGTCGACCGGCAGCGTGCCGTGCTCGACCACGATGTGATCGACGATGCGTTCTTCCTCGGCGCCGGTCATGGTGTTGCGCAGCACGGCGACGAGGCGGTTGCCCTCCGGATAGATCTCGGCCAGCTCCATGTTCGGCGTCATGATCACGCCCAGCTTGTAGAGCTCGCGATAGTGGATCGGCTGGTTGGTGGTGCCGACCTCGGCCGCGATCCAGCGGT
>NZ_DAISHT010000027.1:0-18665 GCF_036822375.1 Pseudoxanthobacter sp.
GGTCGCCGCGCGCCACCTCGTCGATGACGCGGATCCAGAACGGCACCGCGCTCCACTCGTCGAACGGCAGCATGAAATTGACCGATGCGCCGCCGTTGACGCAGTCGGCCAGCACCCCGCACAGCTCGCGCAGCCGCCCCGCCGCCTCCGCGGCATCGAGCAGCACCACGTCGAACGACGGGTTCATCACCTCGACGGCGCGGAAGGCTCCGCCGCCGGGCTTCTCGTCGGTTTGCGGGTCCTTGTCGCGGACCCGGCGGCGCGGCACGTCTTCCGTGGCGTCCCCGTCGGTGGCCTCCTCGGGCTTGTCGCCCGGGATTTCCTCCGGCTCGGGCGGGGCGAATGCCCGCCCGCCGGTGGCGCGGCCCGCCGGTGGCGGCCCCTTACGCGCCGGGCCGGTCAACCCGCGAGGTCCTGCTTGCTGACGATCCCGCCCTCGGAATCGAGCTGGTAGACGATCGGCACGCCGGTGCCGAGCTCGCGCGCCAGAATCTGCTCCGGCGTCAGCCCCTCAAGCGCCATGATGAGTGCGCGCAGCGAGTTGCCGTGGGCGGCGATCAGCACGCGCTCGCCGTGCCGGACCCGCGGCAGAATGTGCGCCTCGAAATAGGGCAGCACGCGCTCGGCCGTGTCCTTCAGGCTCTCGCCGCCCGGCGGGGGCACGTCGAACGAGCGGCGCCACACATGCACCTGCTCCTCGCCGAACCGGGCGCGGGCATCGTCCTTGTTGAGGCCGGTCAGGTCGCCATAGTCGCGCTCGTTGAGCGCCTGATCCTCGATCACCGGCAGTTCCGGCTGACCGATCTCGCCCAGAATGATGCTGCAGGTGTGCTGGGCGCGCGTCAGCGCCGAAGTATAGGCCACGTCGAAATGCAGCCCCATCTCCTTCAGCTTGCGGCCGGCGGCGTGGGCCTCGGCCACCCCCTGCTCGGTCAGGTCCGGGTCTTTCCAGCCGGTGAACAGATTCTTGAGGTTCCATTCACTCTGGCCGTGACGCACCAGAACAAGGAGATGGTCCATGATCGAAGTCCTTCAATGACACGCCGTGCCGCCGCCCGCCGTCCGGGGCAGCCGGCGGCACCGGCGCAAAACCTCTTCCGCGAGCTTTAAGCCAAGTTGGACGGCAACAGAAGACGGCACGGGGCCGGCGGGGATGCGGCGGATTTTCCCGCACCGCACGGCCCGCCGGCCGCTCAGTCGGCCAGACCCAGCACATCGGCCATGGAATAGAGGCCCGGCCGCCGGCCGCGGCCCCACAGCGCCGCCTTCAGCGCCCCGCGGGCAAAGATCTCGCGGCTCTCGGCGCGGTGCGTCAGCTCCACCCGCTCGCCCTCGCCGGCGAGAATGACGGTGTGGTCGCCGACCACGGAGCCGCCGCGCAGCGCCGCAAAGCCGATCGCCCCGGACGGACGCGGGCCGGTGATGCCGTCGCGCACCCGCACGCTCACCGCATCGAGGTCCGCATCGCGGCCTTCGGCGGCCGCGCGGCCCAGCATCAGCGCCGTGCCGGAGGGTGCGTCCACCTTGTGGCGGTGGTGCATCTCCACGATCTCGATGTCGTAACCGGCATCGAGCGCACGCGCCGCCTTGCGCACCAGCGCGGTCAGCAGGTTGACGCCGAGGCTCATGTTGCCCGACTTCACGATCACCGCATGGCGCGCCGCCGCCGCGAGCGCCGCCTCGTCGGCCGCCGTCAGGCCGGTGGTGCCGATGACGTGGACGATGCGGGCCTGCGCCGCGATCTCCGCCGCCGCCACGGTGCTTTCCGGCCGGGTGAAGTCGATCACGCCATCGGCCTGCGCAAAGGCGGCCAGCATGTCGTCGGTGATGGTCACCCCCAGCCGGCCGAGGCCTGCCAGCAGGCCGGCATCCTCGCCCAGCGCCACCGAACCCGGCCGCTCCAGCGCGGCCACCAGTTCGGCCCCCGGCGTTGCCTTGATCGCGCCCACCAGAGCCCGGCCCATGCGGCCCGCCGCACCCATCACTACCAGCCGCATCGTGGCTCTCCTTCGCATTGCCCGCGTTCGTCGCGCGCGTCGTTCTTTTTCGCCGCCGCCGCCCGTTCACCCGGGCCGCCGCACGGCGGGACTGTGCGGCCGCAGGCCGGCCACCGTCAACCGCCGCGCCGCTCAGGCCGGCGGCTTCGCACGGGCGGCCTTGAGCCGGTAAAGCGCCTCCAGCGCCGCCCGCGGCGTCAGGTCGTCCGGGCTGATATCGTCGAGCAGCACCAGCGCCGGATCGGGCGGCGGCGGCGCGGCCGGCGGCGGGGCGGCGCGCACGGCACTCTGGAACAGCGGCAGATCGTCGATCATCGCCGCCCGCGGGCTGGCGCGGTCGGCGGCCTCAAGCCGCGTCAGCACCGCCTTCGCCCGGCGGATCACCGCCTCCGGCAGACCGGCCAGCCGGGCCACCTGAATGCCGTAGGAACGGTCGGCCGCGCCGGGCACGATCTGGTGCAGAAACACCACCTCGCCCTTCCACTCCTTCACCTTCAGCGTGCTGTTGTGCACGCGGCCGAGGCGCTCCGAAAGCGCGGTGAGTTCGTGATAATGGGTGGCGAACAGCGTGCGGCAGCGGTTGATGTCGTGCAGGTGCTCGATGGCGCCCCACGCGATGGAAAGGCCGTCGTAGGTGGCGGTGCCGCGGCCGATCTCGTCCAGCACCACGAGGCTGCGTTCCGTGGCCTGATTGAGGATCGCCGCCGTCTCCACCATCTCCACCATGAAGGTGGAGCGCCCGCGGGCCAGATCGTCGGCGGCGCCGACGCGGCTGAACAGGCGATCGATCACGCCGATTTCCGCCCGCTCCGCCGGCACGAAGGAGCCGGCCTGCGCGAGAATGGCGATGAGCGCGTTCTGGCGCAGATAGGTCGACTTGCCGCCCATGTTGGGGCCGGTCACGATGGTGAGCCGGCCATGCTTTTCGCCGGCCTCCGGGCCCAGTTCGCAGTCGTTGGCGACGAACGGTTCGCTGCCGTCGGTCCTGAGCGCCGCCTCCACCACCGGATGGCGTCCGCCGGTGACCGAAAAGGCCAGCGAGCCGTCCACCTTCGGCCGGCTGTAGCGGTCGCGGGCGGCGCGTTCGGCCAGCGCCGCGGCCACATCCACGGCGGCAAGCGCGGCGGCCGCCGCCTTGAGCGCATCGCCGGCCGCCAGAATGCGGCCGCAGAGATCGGCAAAGATCGCCAGTTCCAGCGACAGCGCCCGGTCCGCCGCCGAGGCGATGCGGGTTTCCAGATCGGCCAGTTCGGTGGTGGTGAAGCGGAAGGCCCCGGCCATGGTCTGGCGGTGGATGAAACGGCGCGTGCCGGCATCCTCCGCCAGCATCTTTTCGCCATGGGCCTGCCCGACCTCGATATACCAGCCGAGGATGGCGTTGTGACGGATCTTCAGGGTCCGCACCCCGGTCTCGGCCGCATACTCGGCCTGCAGGCGGGCGATCACCTGCCGGCTTTCGTCGCGCAGCGCCCGCGCATCGTCGAGTTCGGCCGAATAGCCCTCGCGCACGAAGCCGCCGTCGCGCCGCAGATAGGGCAGTTCGTCGGCCAGCGCCGCGGCAAGGCGGGGGCCGAGGTCGCCGGGCAGCGCGGCAAGGGCGCCGAGCGCCTGCCCGAGCTCCGGCGGCAGGGCGGCACCGGCCAGCCCCTCGCACAGCGTCCGCGCCGAGGCCAGCGCCGCCCCCACCGCGCCGAGGTCGCGCGGGCCGCCGCGGTCGAGCGCCAGCCGCGACAGGGCGCGCGCCAGATCGGGCGCGGCCTCCAGCACGGCGCGCGTGCCCTCGCGCGCCGCCGCATCCTCAAGGAAGAAGGCCACGGCATCGAGCCGCCGCTCGATGGCGGCCGGATCGGTCAGCGGGCTCGCCAGCCGTTCGGCCAGCAGCCGCGCGCCCGGCCCCGTCACGGTGCAGTCGACGGCGGCGATGAGCGAGCCGCGCCGCTCGCCGGAGGTGGTGCGGGTCAGTTCGAGGCTGGCGCGGGTGGAGTGGTCGATCACCATCACGCTCGACGCCGCCTGCCGGCGCGGCGGATCGAGCGGCGGGCGCGAGCCGATCTGGGTGCGCTCCACATAGGCGAGCGCCCCGGCCGCCGCCGAAAGCTCGGCGCGGGAGAACAGCCCGAAACCGTCCAGCGTGGCGACGCCGAAATAGCGCGCGATGCGCTCGGCCGCCGTCGCCCCGTCGAAGGTGGCGCGCGGCACCGGGGTCAGCGAAGGCCCGAGCGCGCGCAGGATCTGGCGCAGGCTGTCGTCGGAGAACAGCACATCCGGCACCACCACCTCGCGCGGATCGATGCGGGCGATGTCGCCGGCCAGCAGCCGCAGATCGGTTTCGCCGACATGGAAGGCGCCGGTGGAGATGTCGATCCACGCCAGCGCGAAGGCGGCAGCCTCCCCGGCCCCCACGCGCGCCAGCGCCACCAGCCAGTTGGCGCGGCGGGTATCGAGCAGGGTTTCCTCGGTCAGCGTGCCGGGCGTGACGAGGCGGATCACATCGCGCTTCACGACGGATTTGGAGCCGCGCTTCTTCGCCTCGGCCGGGTCCTCCATCTGCTCGCAGACCGCCACGCGGAAACCGAGGGCGATCAACTTCTGGAGGTATTCGTCCGCGGCATGGACCGGCACCCCGCACATCGGGATATCCTGCCCCAGATGCTTGCCGCGTCTGGTCAGCGCAATGCCGAGGGCGCGGCTGGCCTCCTCCGCGTCCTCGAAGAACATCTCGTAGAAATCACCCATGCGATAGAACAGCAGACAGTCAGGATTGGCTGCCTTGATCTCGATATACTGTTCCATCATCGGGGTGGGGCGGCCGGCGCCCGGCGTTTCGGCAGGTGACTCGCGCATGGGCGGCAGGCTAGCAGAACCTGCATAGCCTTTCATCGCCCGGATGCCTTGCAATGCGCGGGCGGGCGTGGAAAAGCTAGCCGCCCCAACCCCGGCGCGAACAAGGGCAAAACAAAGCAGCCGTCGCGCCACAGGGGGCGGGAAAGGGACAAGGGAAGGACTGCCCACATGACGGCGAACAAGACCGCCACGCCCCGTCGCGGCGGCGTCACCATCACGGATCGCGAAGCACTTGAATTCCACGCCGGCAGCCGCCCCGGCAAGCTGGAAATTACGCCGACGAAGCCGATGGCGACCCAGCGCGATCTGTCGCTGGCCTATTCGCCGGGCGTGGCCGTGCCGGTGCGCGCCATCGCCGAGGATCCGAGCCGTGCGTTCGACTACACCTCGCGCGGCAACCTCGTCGCCGTCATCACCAACGGCACCGCCATTCTCGGCCTCGGCAACCTGGGGCCGCTCGCCTCCAAGCCGGTGATGGAAGGCAAGGCGGTGCTGTTCAAGCGCTTCGCCGATGTCGATTCCATCGACCTCGAACTCGACACCGAAGACGTCGATGCCTTCGTCAACGCGGTGCGCTATCTCGGCCCCTCGTTCGGCGGCATCAATCTGGAAGACATCAAGGCCCCGGACTGCTTCATCATCGAAAGCCGTCTGCGCGAGCTGATGGACATTCCCGTCTTCCACGACGACCAGCACGGCACGGCCATCATCGCCACCGCCGGTCTCATCAACGCGCTGCACCTGACCGGCCGCAAGCCGGAGGATATCCGCGTGGTGTGCAACGGCGCGGGCGCGGCCGGCATCGCCTGCATCGAGCTTATCAAGTCGCTCGGCGTGCCGCACAACAACGTCACCCTGTGCGATACCAAGGGCGTGGTCTACGAAGGCCGCACCGAGGGCATGAACCAGTGGAAGACGGCCCATGCGGTGCCGACGGATCTGCGCACCCTCGAAGAGGCGATGCGCGGCGCCGACGTGTTCCTCGGCGTGTCCGCCAAGGGCGCGCTGACGCCGGCCATGGTCGCCTCCATGGCGCCGCATCCGATCATCTTCGCCATGGCCAACCCCGATCCGGAAATCACCCCGGAAGAGGTGTCGCAGGTGCGCGACGATGCCATCGTGGCCACCGGCCGGTCCGACTATCCCAATCAGGTCAACAACGTCCTGTGCTTCCCCTACATGTTCCGCGGGGCGCTGGACGTGCGGGCGGTGGCCATCAACGAGCACATGAAGATCGCGGCAGCGGAGGCCATCGCCCAGCTCGCCCGCGAGGACGTGCCCGACGAGGTCGCCGCCGCCTACAAGGGCAAGACGCTGCGCTTCGGCCCGAGCTACGTCATCCCCGTGCCGTTCGACCCGCGCCTCATCTCCGTGGTGCCGCCGGCGGTGGCCCGCGCGGCGATGGAATCCGGTGTGGCGCAGCGCCCCATCGTCGACATGAACGCCTATGCGCAGTCGCTGTCGGCGCGGCGCGATCCGGTGGCCGGCTCGCTCGCCCGCATCTTCGCGCAGGTGCGCCAGAGCCCGAAGCGCGTCGTCTTCGCCGAAGGCGAGGAAGTGCCGGTCATCCGCGCCGCGGCAAGCTTCGTGCAGCAGGGCCTCGGCACCGCGGTGCTGATCGGCCGCGAAGAGGTGGTCGCCGCCACGGCGGCGGAGGCCGGCATCGAGTTCCGCCCCGGCATGGAGGTGCTGAACGCGCGGCTTTCCAGCCGCAACGGCGACTATGCCGACACCCTCTATGCCCGCCTGCAGCGCAAGGGGTTCCTGAAGCGCGACTGCCAGCGCTTCGTGAACTACGACCGCAACTATTTCGCCGCGCTGATGGTGGCCCGCGGCGATGCCGATGCGCTGGTGACCGGGGCGACCCGCAACTATGCCACCTCGCTTGAGGCGATGCTCAACGTCATCGACCGCAAGCCGGGCCACGCCCTGATCGGCGTGTCGCTGGTCATCAGCCGCGGCCGCACGCTGTTCGTGGCCGATACCGCCGTGCACGACACCCCCTCGGCGGAAGAACTGGCCGACATTGCCGAAGAGGCCGCCCGCACCGCCCGCCGCCTCGGCCACGAGCCGCGCGTGGCGCTGCTGGCCAACGCCACCTTCGGCCAGCCGCCCTCCGAAAGCGCCACCCGCGTGCGGAAGGCGGTGGAACTGCTGGCGAAGCGCCGCATCAACTTCGAGGTCGACGGCGAGATGTCGGCCGACGTGGCGCTCAATGCGGAGCTGCTCGCCGCCTATCCGTTCACCCGCCTGTCGGGCCCGGCCAACGTGCTGGTGATGCCGTCGGCGGATGCCGCCTCCATCGCCACGCGGATGCTGCGCGAACTGGGCGGCGGCACGGTGATCGGCCCGTTCCTCGTCGGCCTCGACAAGTCGGTGCAGATCGTCTCGCTCGGCGCCAAGGATACCGACATCACCAACATGGCCGCGGTCGCCGCCTTCGACGTGACCTGAGGCCGGCCGCTCCCTGCCATCGCTTCAGCGCCGCCCCGTGGCCCTCAGAGGCCGCGCGGGCGGCGCTGCCGCCTTCGGGCCGGCGCAGGGCGGCGAATATGCCTAAACATTTGAATCGGCAGTGCTTGTCCCGCCAGATGATTGCATCCGCCGGTAAAGCACTCTAGAACACCCCGCGCAGGCCGGGCGGCGGCGGAACCGGCCCGCCGATCTGTTGTCGCCAGCGGGAGAACCCCATGCGCACCGGGCGCGTCGAGCGGAAGACCAACGAGACCCAGATCGCCGTCGCGGTTGATCTCGACGGCACGGGCCGGGCCGAAATTTCGACCGGCGTCGGCTTCTTCGACCACATGCTCGACCAGATCGCCCGCCACGGCCTGATCGACATCAGCCTGACGGCCAGAGGCGACACCCACATCGACGACCACCACACGGCGGAAGACACCGGCATCGCGCTCGGCCAGGCCATCCGGCAGGCCATGGGCGACCGGCGCGGCATCACCCGCTACGCCGACGTGCATCTGGCGATGGACGAGGCGCTGACCCGCGTCGCGCTCGATATCTCCGGCCGGCCGTTCCTGGTGTTCCGCACATCTTTTCCCACCCAGAAGATCGGCACCTTCGATACCGAGCTGGTGGAGGAGTTCTTCCGCGCCTTCGCCTTCCACGCCGGGCTGACGCTGCACATCGAAACGCTCTATGGTGGCAACAGTCACCATATCGCCGAAAGCTGCTTCAAGGGCGTGGCGCGGGCCCTGAAGGCGGCCCTCGCCATCGACCCGCGGCAGGCCGGCACCATTCCTTCCACCAAGGGCAGCCTTGAAGGCTGACGACACCGGGACGAACGCGCGATGCGCCGCTTCAGCGTAATGGAGCCGCCAGCCTCCGGCGATGGCAGCCGCGATGCCGACCGGGTGGCGTTCGTGCGCGAGGGCTTCTCGTGGGTGGCCCTCATCGTTCCGGCGCTGTGGCTGCTGTGCGGGCGGATGTGGCTGGCGTTTGCCGTGTTTATCGTGGCCGACATCGCGCTCGCCGTCCTCGGCACCCGGATCAGCGAAGATGCCGGCATGGTGCTGTCGCTGGCTCTCAATGTCGTCGTCGCCTTCGAGGCGGCGGGCCTGAAGCGCTGGCACCTCACCCGCCGCGGCTTCCGCGAGGTTGCGGTGATCGAGGCCCCCGGACGGGCGGCCGCCGAGCAGCGCTATTTCGCCGCCCGTCTTGCCGCCCGCGTTGCCGCCACGCCGGCCGGGCCGGCGCCGGCGCCGGCCCGGCGCCACACCTTTTCCCTGCCCGAGGCCGGCGAGCCGGTCGTCGGTCTCTTTCCGCGTCCGGAGCGGTCCTCATGAGCGTCGTCGCCGTCATCGATTATGGTTCGGGCAATCTGCGCTCGGCCACCAAGGCCCTGGAGCGGGCCGCGCACGAGGCCGGGATCGCCTGCGAAATCCACCAGACCGCCGATCCCGATCTGGTGGCGGCGGCCGCGCGCGTGGTGCTGCCGGGCGTGGGCGCCTTCGCCGACTGCCGTCGCGGCCTTGCGGCCGTGCCCGGACTGACGGACGCCATCACCGAGCACGTGGAGAAGAAGGGGCGGCCGTTCCTCGGCATCTGCGTGGGCATGCAGCTGATGGCCAGCCGCGGCGTGGAATATGAGGTGACCGACGGTTTCGGCTGGATCGGCGGCGACGTGGTGCCGATCCGCCCGGCCGACCCGGCGCTGAAGGTGCCGCACATGGGCTGGAACACGCTGGACGTGAAGACCGCCCATCCGCTGCTCGCCGGCATTCCCACCGGGCCGGACGGGCTGCACGCCTATTTCGTCCATTCCTATCATCTGGCGGCGGAAAACCCGGCCGAGGTGCTGGCGACCACCGGCTACGGCGGCCCCGTGACGGCCGTCGTCGGCCGCGACAACGTTGCCGGCACCCAGTTCCACCCGGAGAAGAGCCAGCGCCTCGGCCTCGCCCTTCTCGCCAATTTCCTTGCGTGGCGCCCATGATCCTGTTTCCGGCTATCGACCTCAAGGAAGGCCAGTGCGTGCGCCTGCAGCGCGGCCTGATGGAGAAGGCCACCGTCTTCAGCGACGACCCGGCGGCGCAGGCGCAGGCCTTTGCCGTTGCCGGCTTCGAGTGGCTGCACGTCGTCGACCTCGACGGCGCCTTTGCCGGCACCTCGCGCAACGGCCCGGCGGTGGAGGCCATTCTGAAGCACTGCGGCCTGCCGCTGCAGCTCGGCGGCGGCATCCGCGACCAGGCCGCCATCGAGGGCTGGCTTGAAAAGGGCGTGACCCGCGTCATTCTGGGCACCGTGGCGGTGCGCAACCCCGCGCTGGTGCGCGAGGCGGCGCGCGCCCACCCGGGCCGCATCGTCGTCGGCATCGATGCCAAGGCCGGCCGGGTCGCGGTGGAAGGCTGGGCGGAGACCTCCGACATGGCCGCCACCGATCTGGCCAGGGCGTTCGAGGATGCCGGGGTGGCGGCGATCGTCTACACCGACATCGACCGCGACGGCATGCTGCAGGGCCTCAACCTGCCGTCCACGCTGGAGCTGGCGCGGGCCGTCTCCATTCCGGTGATCGCCTCCGGCGGGCTGGCCGACATCCACGACATCGAGCGCCTGCTGGAGCCCGAAGCCGCCCTTCTGGAGGGCGCCATCGCCGGCCGCGCGCTCTATGACGGGCGGCTGGACCCGAAGGCCGCGCTTGAACTGATCTTCGCGCAGCGCGCCGCCGCGGCGCACTGAGGGAACGGCACATGCTGAAGGTTCGCGTCATCCCCTGCCTCGACGTGAAGGACGGCCGCGTCGTCAAGGGCGTGCAGTTCGTCGACCTGATCGACGCCGGCGACCCGGTGGAGGCAGCGGCGGCCTATGACGCCGCCGGGGCCGACGAACTCACCTTCCTCGACATCAACGCCAGCCACGAGGGCCGGGGCATCCTGCTCGACGTGGTGCGCCGCACCGCCGAGCGCTGCTTCATGCCGCTGACGGTGGGCGGCGGCGTGCGCACCATCGAGGATATCCGGGCCCTGCTGCTGGCAGGCGCCGACAAGGTTTCCATCAACACCGCAGCGGTGAAGAATCCGGATTTCGTGCGCGAGGCGGCCGAGAAGTTCGGCAACCAGTGCATCGTCGTCGCCATCGACGCCAAGCGCGTCTCGAAGGCGGGCGAGCCGGAGCGCTGGGAGATCTTCACCCACGGCGGCCGCACCCCGACCGGCATCGACGCGGTGGCGTTCGCCCGCCGCGTCACGGCGCTGGGGGCCGGCGAAATCCTGCTCACCTCCATGGACCGCGACGGCACCAAGATCGGCTATGATGTGGCCCTGACGCGGGCGATTTCGGATGCCGTGCCGGTGCCGGTCATCGCGTCGGGCGGCGTCGGCAATCTCGATCATCTGGTGGAGGGCATCCGCGACGGCCACGCCAGCGCGGTGCTGGCGGCCTCGATCTTCCATTTCGGCACCTACACCATCCACGAGGCCAAGGCGCGGCTGGCCGAAGCCGGCCTGCCGGTGCGCCTCGACGGCTGAAGGCACGATACGACCATGAGCGAGACCCCGTTCACGCTGGAAACGCTGGAGGCGATCGTCGCAAAGCGCGCCGTCTCGGACGATCCGGCCTCCTATACCGCCCGCCTGATGCGCCGGGGCATCCCCAAGATCGCGCAGAAGGTGGGCGAGGAGGCGGTGGAGACCGCCATTGCCGCCGTGCTGGGCGACCGCGAGGGGCTGACCGGAGAGGTGGCGGACCTGCTCTACCACCTGACCGTGCTGCTGCGGGCGGCCGACCTGCCGCTCAGCGCCGTGATGGCGGAGCTGAACCGCCGCACCGCCCAGACCGGGCTTGAGGAAAAGGCCGCGCGCAGGCCCGAATGACCGCCCGGGGCAGCACCGCGCCGGCGCGGCCGCGAGACGCGACAACGAGGCGCGACAACGAGGGACGCGGTTTCCCTGACAGGCTGCAAGCCGCCGGCGCAGGAATCGGCTAGATTGCACCGCAGCACGAGGGGCTGCGGCCCCGCACTCCGGGCTCTGGAAGATGGTGAAGTGCCCATGGACATGAGCATGCAGCGGAAATTGTCGCCCTACCGCGTGTTCTCGCAGGCGGAATGGGCACAACTGCGCGCCGACGCCCCCATGACACTCACGCCGGAGGATCTGGCCCGGCTGCAGGGGCTCTACGATCCGGTTTCGATGCAGGAGGTGGAGCGGGTCTATCTGCCGCTTTCGCGCCTGCTGTCCTATTATGTGGAGGCGACGCAGGGGCTGCATGCCGCCACCAGCCGGTTCCTCGGCCGCAGCGAAGACAAGATCCCCTTCGTGATCGGCATCGCCGGTTCGGTGGCGGTGGGCAAATCCACCACCGCCCGCGTGCTGCAGGCGCTGCTGGCGCGCTGGCCGACCAGCCCGCGGGTTTCGCTGGTGCCGACCGACGGCTTCCTGCTGCCCAATGCCGTGCTGGCTGCCGAAGGGCTGATGGAGCGCAAGGGCTTTCCGCAAAGCTACGACCGCCAGAAGCTGCTCTCCTTCCTGACCGACATCAAGGCCGGCAAGCGCAAGGTGGAAGCGCCGGTCTATTCCCATGTCGTCTACGACGTGGTGCCGGGCGAGACCATCGTCATCGAGCAGCCGGATATCCTCATCGTGGAGGGTCTCAACGTGCTGCAGCCGAACCGGCTGCCCAAGCACGGGCAGGCCATTCCGTTCGTGTCCGACTTCTTCGATTTCTCCATCTATATCGACGCCGACGAGAGCCTGATCCACGCATGGTATGTGGACCGCTTCATCAGCCTCAAGGCGACCCGGTTCACCGACCCGAACTCCTATTTCCACCGCTACGCGGCGATTTCGCCGGAAGAGACGCGCGCGCTGGCCGAACGGCTGTGGAAGCGCATCAACCGGCTGAACCTGCGCGAGAACATTCTGCCGACGCGGCCGCGGGCCGACCTGATCCTGACCAAGGGCGAGGACCACGCCGTGGCAAGCGTCGCCCTGCGCAAGCTGTGACCTTTCCCACCGACGAGGCCCCCTCATGAACGACGCGCGCTTTCGCCCCGTGACCCCGCGCGACCGGCTGATTCTGGCCGTCGACACGCCCGATGTCGCCGCCGCGCGCGCGGCCATCGAAGCCACGCGCGGTTCGGTCGGCGTCTACAAGATCGGCCTCGAACTGATCTATGCCGGCGGCGTTGAGCTGGCGCGCGAGCTGGTCGGGGCGGGCGAGAAGGTGTTTCTCGATGCCAAGCTGCTCGACATCGACAACACCATGGCCGGGGCGGTGCGTTCGGCCGTGGCCCTCGGGGTCGATCTTCTGACGCTGCATGCCTACCCGCGCGCCATGGCCGCCGCCGTTGCCGCGCGCGGACCGGCGAAGACGGCGCTGCTCGCGGTGACCGTGCTGACCTCGCTCGACGACGGCGATCTTACGGAAGCCGGCTATCGCGGCACCGTGGCCGAGCGGGTGGCCGAACGCGCCGCGCAGGCGCGGGCCGCCGGCATCGACGGCCTCGTCTGTTCGCCGCAGGAAGTGGCGGCCGTGCGCGCCGTCACAGGGCCCGGCATGCTGCTGGTGACGCCGGGCGTGCGCCCGGCCGGGGCGGACGCCGGCGACCAGAAGCGCATCGCCACCCCCGGCGAGGCCATCCGCGCCGGAGCCGACATGCTGGTGGTGGGCCGGCCGATCATGAACGCCCCCGACCGGCGCGCGGCCGCCGAGGCCATCGTGGCGGAAATCGCCGCCGCCCTCGGCTGACCCCGGCCACAGCCGGACCCGCGTTTTATGCCCTCGTAAAGAGCAAAGAGCGCGGTCATGGCGCGTTCAGCCCGCATGCGGACAACGCGCCATGGCTTTCTGCAAAGACCGGGATCTGACCCCGGTTCACGATGCCGCCTTCGATGCCGTCCGCACGCCCGGCATAGCAGCCCCCTGTTCCGGCCCTTATCGCTGCAGCGGCGGCGGCAGGCCGGTTGCCTGCAACGCGCATCAGCCGCTGCCGCCGCAGAACCGTCACCAGCGCTCCCTCGCTCAGGGCCCCGTGCGCCGGCAACCGCCGGTCTGTGCCCGGCACTGACCGCCAGATTATTTCCGGCTTCCCGTTCCGGCCGCGGCGATCGTCCGCGGCCGGTTGCGTTTCTGCGCCCCGGCCGGTGCGCCCGCCATGCTCCGAACCGGTCGCGGCCGCGTGGACAAATTTTCCAATCTGCCGCAGCCTGAGCAATCGCGTGCTTTCTTGCCCCCGTCGGGATCGCTTGGTTGACAAAGTCGATCCGATAAATAGACATTATAAGAAATCGAATTTCGGAGGCATCGCCGTGACCGGTTCCAAGCTTCGCCCCATCCTTTCCCGCCGGACGTTCATTGCCGCCGGCACCGCGCTCGCCCTCAGCCTCGGCGCGCTGGCGGCGCCGCACGCCGCCCGTGCCGGCGAGCAGATTCTGAACGTCAGCTACGACCCGACCCGCGAGCTCTACAAGGACTATGACAAGGTCTTTGCCGCGCACTGGAAGAAGGAGACCGGCGAGGACATCGCGGTGCGCGCCTCCCACGGCGGCTCGGGCGCGCAGGCGCGGGCGGTGATCGACGGCCTCAATGCCGACGTCGTGACGCTGGCGCTGCAGGCCGATATCGACGCCATCGCCAGGAAGACCGGCAAGATCCCGGCCGACTGGCGCAGCCGTCTGCCCAACAACTCCGCCCCTTATACCTCGACCATCGTTTTTCTGGTGCGCAAGGGCAACCCGAAGAACATCCATGACTGGGGCGATCTGGTGCGCGATGACGTGCAGGTCATCACCCCGAACCCGAAGACCTCGGGCGGCGCACGCTGGAACTATCTGGCGGCATGGGCCTGGGCCAACAAGCACTTCAACGGCGATCAGGCCAAGGTGAAGGACTATATCACCCAGCTGTTCCAGCACGTTCCGGTGCTCGATACCGGCGCCCGCGGCGCCACCACCACCTTCGTGCAGCGCGGCATCGGCGATGTGCTGCTGGCGTGGGAGAACGAGGCCTTCCTGTCCATCGACGAACTCGGCCCCGACAAGTTCGAGATCGTCGCCCCCTCGATCTCCGTGCTGGCCGAACCGCCGGTGGCCCTCGTCGACGGCAATGTCGATGCCAAGGGCACCCGCAAGGTGGCGGAAGCCTATCTCGACTATCTCTATTCGCCGGAAGGCCAGAACATCGCCGCCAGGCACTATTACCGCCCCTACAAGACCGAGGGCGTGAACCCGGACTACCTGAAGCGCTTCGCCGCCATTCCGCTCGTCACCATCGACGACGCGCAGTTCGGCGGCTGGGCGAAGGCGCAGCCGGAACACTTCGGCGACGGCGGGCTGTTCGACCAGCTCTATAAGCCGAAGCAGTAATCCTGCCGCTCCCGGGCAGCCCACCTGCCGATGGCCTCACCCGCGCAGCGCCCCGCAAGGGCTGCGCGGGCTTTGGCATGAAACCGCCGCCTCAGGCAGGCCAGCCGGCGAAGCGCCGCTTCGCGGAGCATTTCTTTCCTCACTCCTGACAGGACGGGACGGTTTTGGCTCTGGTTTGCCGGCCTCCCGGATAATAAAATCCTCCGGATCCGGTGACACGTTCCCCTGCCGGCCGCAACCGGCCCCGCAGGAACGCGAACACCGCCCCGGCCGCCGAACGGAACAAGACAGCCATGGCCCTTGCGCTGCCCCTCAAACGCAAACCGAGCATCCTGCCCGGCTATGGCGTGACGCTTGGCTTCACGCTGACCTATCTCAGCCTCATCGTGCTGGTTCCGCTCGCCGCCCTCGCCCTCAAGGCCGGCAGTCTGGGCTTCGGCGGCTTCCTTCAGGTCGCAACCGATGCCCGCGTGCTGGCCGCCCTGCGCGTGAGCTTCACCACCGCCTTCATCGCCGCCCTCATCAATGCCGTGTTCGGGCTGATCGTGGCATGGGTGCTGGTGCGCTACGATTTTCCCGGCCGCAAGCTGATCGATGCGGTGGTGGACCTGCCGTTCGCGCTGCCGACCGCCGTTGCCGGCATCGCGCTCACCGCCATCTATGCGCCGAACGACGTCATCGGCGGCTGGTTTGCCAATCTCGGTTTCCAGATCGCCTACACCCCGCGCGGCATCGTGGTGGCGCTGGTCTTCATCGGCCTGCCGTTCGTGGTGCGCACGGTGGAGCCGGTGCTGGCCGAGATCGACCGCGAGCTGGAGGAAGCCGCCGCCACGCTGGGCGCCCGGCGCTGGCAGACGGTGTTCCGCGTGGTGCTGCCGCTGGTGGTGCCGGCGGTGATGACCGGCTTCGCGCTGGCGCTCGCCCGCGCCATCGGCGAATACGGCTCGGTGATCTTCATCGCCGGCAACATTCCCTATGTCTCGGAAATCGCGCCGCTGCTCATCGTCACCAAGCTTGAGGGCTTCGATTATGCCGGCGCCACGGCCATTGCGGCGATCATGCTGATCATCGCCTTCCTGATGCTGTTTGCCATCAACCTGCTGCAGGCGTGGGCGCGGCGGCGGATGGGGCAGGTGTGAGGAACATCGCATGACATCGCCCGTCGCACCCCCGCTCCGCACCGCCGCCGCACCGGCACCGCGCTTCCGCTCCGCCACCACGGAATCGGCTGCGGTGCGCGCGCTGCTCATCGCCGTGGCCCTCGCCTTTCTGGCCGCGGTGCTGCTGCTGCCGCTCGCCATCGTGTTCCGCGAGGCGTTCTCCGATGGCCTCGGCCCCTATGTCGACGCCATTCTGGAACCCGACGCCCTCGCCGCCATCCGCCTCACGCTGCTGGTGGCGGCCATCTCCGTGCCGGTCAACATGGTGTTCGGCCTTGCCGCCGCGTGGGCGGTGGCGAAGTTCGAGTTTGCCGGCAAGAGCGTTCTCATCACTCTGATCGACCTGCCGTTCTCGGTCTCGCCGGTCATCTCCGGCCTCGTCTATGTGCTGCTGTTCGGCGCGCAGGGCCTGCTCGGCCCGTGGCTTGCCGCCCACGATATCCAGATCGTGTTCGCGGTGCCCGGCATCGTGCTCGCCACCATGTTCGTCACGCTGCCGTTCGTGGCCCGCGAGCTCATTCCGCTGATGCAGGAGCAGGGCAGCCAGGAAGAGGAAGCGGCGCTGTCGCTGGGCGCCGGGGCGTGGTCGGTGTTCTTCCGTGTAACCCTGCCCAACGTGAAGTGGGGCCTGCTCTATGGCGTGCTGCTGTGCAACGCGCGCGCGATGGGCGAGTTCGGCGCCGTCTCGGTGGTGTCCGGGCGCATCCGCGGACTGACCAACACCATGCCGCTGCATGTCGAGATTCTCTATAACGAATACAATTTCGTGGCCGCCTTCGCGGTCGCCTCCGTGCTGGCGCTGCTGGCACTGGTGACGCTGGCGGCCAAGTCCGTGCTGGAGTGGCGCTTCGCCGACGGACTTGCCAACACCGGCGGCGGCCACTGAGGCCGCCTGCCCCCGTGCTCTGCCTTTGCCCTGTTCTGCCTGTCCCTAGTTCCGCCGCCCCGGCCCGCCCCGCTGCCGCAGACCGCTGCCGGCCGGGCGCGGCAGGGCCGGCCAGACGACCTTCTCCGGAGCGAACTGCCGTGTCGAATCCCGCCGCCGTGCCTGCCGCCGCCGTTCATGCCGAACCGATCACCGTGAAGATCGAGGGGCTTTCCAAGCGCTTCGATGCCACGACCGCCCTGCACGGCATCGACCTCGACGTGGCCGGGGGGGCACTGGTGGCGCTGCTGGGGCCGTCCGGCTCCGGCAAGACCACGCTGCTGCGCATCGTGGCGGGGCTCGATTTTCCGACCGGCGGGCGGGTGCTGTTCGGCGGCGATGACGCCTCGCACCTTTCGGTGCAGGAACGCAACATCGGCTTCGTGTTCCAGCACTACGCGCTGTTCAAGCACATGACGGTGTTCGACAACATCGCCTTCGGGCTGACGGTGCGGCCGGCCGCGACGCGGCCTTCGAAGGCGGAAATCCGCACCCGCGTGATGAACCTGCTCGACCTCGTGCAGCTCACCGGCCTTGAGAAGCGCTACCCCGCCCAGCTTTCCGGCGGCCAGCGCCAGCGCGTGGCGCTGGCGCGTGCGCTGGCCATCGAGCCGCGCGTGCTGCTGCTCGACGAGCCGTTCGGCGCGCTCGATGCCAAGGTGCGCAAGGACCTGCGCCGCTGGCTGAAGGAGATCCACGCCCGCACCGGCCACACCACCCTGTTCGTCACGCACGATCAGGAAGAGGCGATGGAGCTGGCCGATCAGATCGTCGTCATGCGCGGCGGGCGCATCGAACAGGTCGGCACCCCGGACGATATCTACGACCGCCCGGCCACCCCGTTCGTGTTCGACTTCATCGGCGCCTCGATCCGCCTGACGGTGAGCGTGGAAGACGGCGCGGTGCTGCTGGCCGGCCGGCCGACCGGCCTCTCCGCCGGCGCCACCCCGGCCGGCCGCGCGACGCTGTTCGCCCGGCCGGCGGATATCGCCGTGGGCGAGGCCGGCGAGGGCATTGCCGCCACCGTCACCGCCGTGCGCCGCACCGCCGGCCACCGGCTGGTGGAGGCGGAAGTCGCCGGCGAAGCGGTGGAATTCGCGGTGCCGGCGGGCCTTGAAATCGCGCCCGGCAGCACCGTCGGGCTGAAGCTCTCCGCCTTCCAGCTCTATCCGCTGTGAGCGGCCGGGCCCGGCTCAGTCGACCAGACGGAAGGCGGTCTTCGGCTCCAGAACCTGCAGCACGCGGGCCAGATCGCTGCCGCGCTTCAGAATGCGCCCGCCCGGCGCCATCACCGAATAAGCGCCCTGCCGGCGCGCCAGTTTCGGCGCCTTGACGATGCGGTAGAGCGGCATCTCGCTGGCGCGGCGGAACACGGAAAACACGGCCTCCTCGCGGCCGAAATCCAATGCGTAATCGCGCCATTCTCCGGCCGCCACCATGCGGCCGTAGAGGCGCAGGATCGTATCCAGTTCACGCCGGTCGAAGGAAACGGACGGCCGCCCGCCGCCCACCAGCGCCACGCCCGGCGGCACGCCGGCCGCAAGACCACCCGCTATAAGACCCCCCGCCGTCTGCTGCGGCACGCTGCCGGCCGCACCGGGGCCTGCAGGCCCCGGCGGCGCGGCGGCCATCTGCCCGCGATCCGGCGGGCGGTGCCGTGTGTCCGCGGGTCTCGCACGCGCTGCGTCCGTGATGTCGCCACTGCCGGCCGGCCTGTCACTCAAGAGCGCCTCCGCATCGCGTCCGGACACAGCGCGCCCGGCCGGCATCGTATCCTGAGCCGGTTCATCATCGTGCTGTCATGATCGGCCGTCGTCCGCCGGCGCGCAAGTAGCCCGGCGCAACTGGCTCCGGGTGTGGGCGCCGGGCGCGGGCGCCGGCCGGCGCGGCGATGCCCGCAATGGACGGAACCGCCCGCGCT
>NZ_DAISHT010000027.1:18765-26699 GCF_036822375.1 Pseudoxanthobacter sp.
GGCGCGGGCGCCGGCCGGCGCGGCGATGCCCGCAATGGACGGAACCGCCCGCGCTGCCTATAAGACGGGTCGGCCCGCAGAAAAGAGTGTCCGATGCCCGAGCAGCCCCCCAGCAATCCGTCGAAACAGCCGGGCAAGCCGCCGGCCGGCCGGCCGGCCCCGCGCCGCCAGCCCGCCGCCCAGCGCCGCATGCACTGGAGCCCGGGCACCGACCGCATCGTGATTTACGGCATCCACGCCGTTGCCGCCGCGCTCGGCAACCCGGCCCGGGCCAAGCATCGCCTTGTCGCCACCCGAAACGCCCTCGCCCGGCTGGCCGAAAGCGGCATCGTGCTGCCGGTCGACCCGGAGGTGGTGGACCCGAAGGTGGTTGCCGAAATGGTGCCGCCCGATGCCGTGCATCAGGGGCTGGCGCTCATCACCGAGCCGCTCAACCCCGTCGCCCCGGCCGATCTGGCCGGCGCGCATCTGGTGCTGGCGCTCGATCAGGTGACCGATCCGCACAATGTCGGCGCCATCATGCGCTCGGCCTCGGCCCTCGGCGCCGATGCGATGCTGACGACGGCACGCCATTCGCCGACGGAAAGCGGCGTGCTGGCCAAATCGGCCTCCGGCGCCGTCGACCTTCTGCCGCACGGGCCGGTGCAGAGCCTGCCGCGCACGCTGGAGGATCTGAAGGCCGCCGGCTTCACCATCCTCGGCCTCGACAGCGCCGCAGAGCACGATCTGGAAAGCGTGCCGGTGGGCGACCGGGTGGTGCTGGTGCTGGGTTCGGAAGGCAAGGGCCTGCGGCAGGCCGTGATCGCGGCCACCGACGCCGTGGTCCGTCTGGAGGCACCGGGGCCGTTCGCCTCGCTCAACGTCTCCAATGCCGCCGCCGTCGCGCTCTATGTCATCGGCCGGCGCCTGCGCGGGCAGAAGAGCGGCGCCGCCTGATCCGCCGCACAGGCACCCGCGGCCGGGCCGGACAGCACCGGTCCGGCGTGGAAAACCCGCGCCGCCACATCGTGTTGCCGGGTGCGCACCGGGGCAAGCTGTGCTAATCGTCCGGGGCGCCTTCGGACTGTCCGGCTCCGGGCAGCCCGGGGCGGGCCGGACAACCGGACCGGAAGCGGACATCACCGCCTGCCGGCCCCGGTCATAGCGGTCCATGGCCCTGCTTGCCGGGTTCCCCTCCGGAACCCCGCGGGCCGCGTTAGCTCAGCTGGTAGAGCAACCGCCTTGTAAGCGGTAGGTCGGGGGTTCAAATCCCTCACGCGGCACCATCGTTTGTCTGAATTTGCGGCCAGATTTCCATCATGCCGGCCTCCGGGCGGGCGGACTGCCGACGGCCTGCCCCGCCCGGAACGACGGGTCGCGGCGATTGTCACCACGAGCGGCGCGAAACGGGGCTTTGCCCGGCCATGGCGCTCCGGCCGGCACGGTTGGGGTGTGGTGACCCCTCGCGCAGTCTTTCCCGGGCGGGGCGGCGCGCCGGAGCGCGGCCATTCGAGGCCATCTCCGGGGCAGCCGGCGGCCGCATCTGCGGGCCGCAGGCGCAGGCCCTGACAGCGCACCGGCCAGCCGCGGGGCACGCCCGGAATTCCCGGCGCTTCAGGATCGCATTTCGGCACCGGAAGCGTCTCCGCCCGCGCCGGTCGCACGCTGCCGGGCCGACCGGCGCGATTCCCCGGCACTGTCATGCCCCGTTCCTGCGCGGCAGGATTTTGCGCCGCAAAATATGCAGAACACTTTCAATTCACTGTTCTTTTGGACACCAACACGACGGCCGGAACGGCTTGCGGACCGGAATGCGTAAATGGGACTTTAAAATTCAGGGCCAGACTGTGGCCCCGCGGCAACGGCAGGCGATGTTTTGTGATCGCAATCCCGGATTCACCCTTTCTGCCGCTTGTTGGCGCCGCGCAACTCCCCGTAGGGTATATGTTCGAATGCACAGAATTGCATCGCCGGTGCTCCGTTGCTGCGCACCGGCTGCTGAAGGGCTTCAGGTCTGCGGCCTGAAGGGGGCGGGGGAATAGATATGACGGTTCTGGTCCAGTCGCGGACGGCTTCTCACAATCAAAATGGCCCGAATCGCCGGCCGCAGGGATCGCGGGCACATCTGCTGTGCACCACCGCCATTGCGACCTCGATTGCCGTTGCCTTGCTGGCCGGCACCCCCGGGTCCGCGCTGGCCAACAAAACCTACAGCAGCAATACGACGACCACGACCGGCAACCGGACTTCTACGCCAGGCTTTGGTAACGGAAACCCGCTGACGGTGACGATCAACAGCGGCGTCACCGTGAGCGGCGCGGGCGTGGGCGCGCAGGGCGGCATCTTCGGCTCCAATGCTGTCGTGAACAACAACGGCACGGTGATCAGCACGACGCCGGGACAGAACGCTGTCGACGTGCTCGGATACGATACCCTCGTTGACGGCAATGCCACTTACAACGGCGGGGCGGGTTCCGTCGCAACCGGCGCGCAGGCCGGCGTCAACGCCAAGGGCGGCAATGCCACCGTCACGATCAATGGCACGGCGGGCAGCCCGGCTGCCGTTACCGGTAATGGCGGCGACGGCATTTCCGTGGATGCGACCACCGCGCTGATCGGCACGGCGAAAGTCAACATCGACCACACCACCGTGACCGGCTCGGACGACGGCATTTCCCTCAGGGGCGCCATCGTCAGCACCGATCTGAAGAACAGCTCCGTCACCGGTACCAGCGGCAGCGGCATCAACGCCTCCGGCGACGCAGACATCGAGGCGACCGATACCACCATCAAAGGCGGTACCTACGGCATTTATGTGACCGGCGCGACCGGCTCGCAGGTCGTGGATCTGACCGGCGGTTCGGTCACCGGCACCACGCAGGATGGTATCTCGGTCAGCGGCCTGACCAGCAAGATCACCACCAGCGGCACCGACGTGACCGGCGGCACCAACGGCATCAGGACGGCCGGCACGCTGTCGAACACGCTCGATCTGACCGGCGGCACCATCGAGGGCAAGAACGGCGACGGCATCACGGCAACCGGCGCCACCTCCTCGATCACCACCCACGGCACCACCGTCATCGGCAGCGACGATGGCATCAGCGCGCTGGGCGGCAGCAACACTCTCGACCTGACGAACGGCTCCGTCACCGGCACCGCGGGCAACGGCATCAACATCAGCGGCGTGCTGGCCGACATCACCACCGACGGCACTGACGTGACCGGCGGCACCAACGGCATCAACGCCCTCGCCATTACCAACAAGCTGGACCTGACCGGCGGCACCATCGAGGGCAAGAACGGCGACGGCATCGTCCTCAACGGCCTCATCTCCACGCTGACCACCCACGGCACCGAGATCATCGGCAGCGACGATGGCATCAGCGCGCTGGGCGGCAGCAACACGCTGAACCTGACCAACGGCTCCGTCACCGGCACCGCGGGCAACGGCATCGGCATCACCGGCGTGCTGGCCGACATCACCACCAACGGCACTGACGTGACCGGCGGCACCAACGGCATCAGCGCCCTCGCCGTCACCAACAAGCTGAACCTGACCAACGGCACCATCGAGGGCAAGAACGGCGACGGCATCGTCCTCAACGGCCTCACCTCCACGCTGACCACCCACGGCACCGGGATCAGCGGCAGCGACAACGGCATCAGCGGCATCGGCGGCAGCAACACGCTGGACCTGACCGGCGGATCGGTGACCGGCACCACGGGCGACGGCATCAACATCAACGGTGTCAGCACCGGTATCACGACCAACGGCACCACCGTCACCGGCGGCACCAACGGCATCACCACGCTGGTGGTGGGCGGGGCCTCCGACATCACCATCAACGACGGCTCGGTGACCGGCCAGTCCGGCGACGGCATCAAGACCACGGCCACCGGCGCGCTCGGCGCGGGCGGCATCGCCAACGTGACCACCACCGGCACGGCGTCGGTGCTGGGCAGCAACAACGGCATCACCACGCTGGCGGTGGGTGCCAACATGGATGCCAGCACCAAGGTCGATGCCGGCGGCAGTTCCGTCACCGGCACCGGCGGCATGGGCATTTCGGCCATTGCCGTCAGCGGCGCCCTCGGCGGCACGCCGGGCGTGGCCAAGACCGAGGTGCTGGGCGATGCCGACATCACCGGGTCCAGCGTCGGCGTGCTGGCCGTGGCCGGCAGCGTGTCGGTCGATCCGACCTCGATCGATCTCAGCTCCATCGACCTGACGGACCTGTCGACCCTGCCGCTCGGCGACGGCAAGGCTGTGGTCGATGTCGACACCAGCGGCGATATCACGGCCAACAACGGCATCGGCGTTGCCGCTCTTGCGGTGGGCAACGGCGGTAACGAGGTGACCGTCGACACCACCGGCGGCACCGTGACCGGCACCAACGGCATCGGCGTACTGGCCGGCTCCATTGCCACCGGCGGCACCCCCGGCACGGTGGATGTGACGACCGGCGACGTGACCGGCACCTACAGCGGCGTCATCGGCTTCAACACCTATGGCGATACCGACGTCACCGCCAACGGCAAGGTTTCGGTTGCAACCGGCGGCGTGGTCGGCGTCGGCGCCATCGCCAATCAGGGCAATGCCACCGCCACCATCAACGGCGAGATCGATCCGCCGCTGATCGGCGTCGCCTCCCTTGCCATCGGCAACGGCACCGCCACCAGCAACGTCACGTCGGGCAGCACCGTCGATGCCGATGTCATCGGCGCCATCGCCGTCAATGTCGGCGACGGCCGCGCGGTCGCCAACAACGACGGCACCGTGACCTCCGGTTCTGCGGCGGCCCTCGTGGGCGTCGGCGCCCTGAAGGTGGGCAACGGCACCGGCGGCGTGCTGCCGGACGTGCAGGTGGTGAACAACGGCTCGGTCGACAGCTATCTGATCGGCCTCGGCGGTCTCGCCATCGGCGATGGCAACACCCTCGACGTCACCAACAACGGCACGGCCACGGCCGACCTCGCCGCGGCCCTCAGCGTCGGCGTGGGCGATAACAACACCGTCGGCGTTACCAACACCGGCACCGCGGAAGGCGGCCTGATCGGCATCGGCGGTCTGGCGGTCGGCGATAACAACACCGTCAACGCCGCCAACAACAGCGGCACCTCCAAGGGCGGGCTGGTCGGGGTGATCGGCGCCGGCATCGGCGACGACAACACCGTCACGGCCTACAACAACGGCACGGCCGAAGGCGGCGTCGCCGGGCTGGTCGGCCTCGGGGTCGGCGATGGCAACACCGTCAACGCCACCAACGACATCGCCGGCACCGCAACCGGCGGACTGGCCGGCATGGCCGGTCTCGCCTTCGGTGACGGCAACACCGTCAATGTCACCAATAACGGCACCGCGAAGGGCTCGCTCGTCGGCGCCGCGGGCATCACCGTCGGCGACAGCAACACCAGCACCACCACCAATAACGGCACGGCCGAAGGCATCCTGATCGGCGCCGCGGACGTTGCCATCGGCGACGACAACACCGCCACCGCCAACAACTACGGCACCGCAAAGGGCGGCATCGCCGGCCTGATCGCCGCCGGCATCGGCGACGACAACACCGTCACGGCCTACAACAACGGCACGGCCGAAGGCGGCGTCGCCGGGCTGGTCGGCCTCGGGGTCGGCGATGGCAACACCGTCAACGCCACCAACGACATCGCCGGCACCGCAACCGGCGGACTGGCCGGCATGGCCGGTCTCGCCTTCGGTGACGGCAACACCGTCAATGTCACCAATAACGGCACCGCGAAGGGCTCGCTCGTCGGCGCCGCGGGCATCACCGTCGGCGACAGCAACACCAGCACCACCACCAATAACGGCACGGCCGAAGGCATCCTGATCGGCGCCGCGGACGTTGCCATCGGCGACGACAACACCGCCACCGCCAACAACTACGGCACCGCAAAGGGCGGCATCGCCGGCCTGATCGCCGCCGGCATCGGCGACGACAACACCGTCACGACCTATAACAACGGCACCGTTCTGGGCGGCGCCGTGGGCCAGGTCAGCGTCGGCGTCGGCGACGACAACACCATTGCGGCGACCAACGACACGGCGGGCACCGTCACCGGCGGGCTGGCCGGGCTGGTCGGCGCGGGCATTGGCGACACCAACGACATCGACGTCACGAACAACGGCACCGCCAAGGCCGGCCTCGTGGCCGTTGCCGGTGCGGCCATCGGTAACGACAGCACCGTCGACGTGGACAATTCCGGCACGGCCGAAGCCGGTCTGGTTGCCGTGCTCGGTCTTGGGGTCGGCGACGACAACCGCATCGATGTCGACAATACCGGCACGGCAACCGGCGGGCTGGCCGGACTGGCCGGTGTCGCGGTTGGCGATGACAACACCGTCTCCGTCACCAACAGCAGCTCCGGCATCGTCACCGGCGGCATTGCCGGCATGGTCGGCGTCGGCATCGGCGATCGTAACGCCGTGTTCGTCGACAATCAGGGCAGCGTTACCGCCCTCGGCATCGGCGTCGGCGGCCTCACCGTCGGCGACAACGATCTCGTCGCCGTCCGCAACGCCGGAACCGTCAATGCCGGCGCGGCCGGTGTGGTCGGCGTCGGCGTCGGCGACCGCAGCGCCGTGCTGGTCGACAATCAGGGCACCGTCAACGCCGGCCTCATCGGCGTCGGCGGCCTCACCGTCGGCGATAACGATCTCGTCGCCGTCCGCAACTCCGGTACCGTCACCGCCGGTCTTGCCGGCGTGATCGGCGTCGGTATCGGCGACGACAACGTCGTCCTCGTCGACAACTCCGGCGATGTCACCACCTCCGCCCTTGGCATCGGCGTCGGCGGCCTCACCGTCGGTGACGACGGCTTCGTCGCCGTCCGCAACTCCGGCTCCGTCGATGCTGGCCTTGCCGGTGTGATCGGCGTCGGCATCGGCGACGACAGCACCGTTCTGGTCAACAACTCCGGCGACGTCACCACCTCTGCCCTCGGCATCGGTGTCGGCGGCCTCACCGTCGGTGACGACGGCTTCGTCGCCGTCCGCAACTCCGGCTCCGTCGATGCTGGCCTTGCCGGTGTGATCGGCGTCGGTATCGGCGACGACAGCACCGTTCTGGTCGACAACTCCGGCAACGTCACCACCTCCGCCCTTGGCATCGGCGTCGGCGGCCTCACCGTCGGCGACGACGGCTTCGTCGCCGTCCGCAACTCCGGCTCCGTCGATGCTGGCCTTGCCGGTGTGATCGGCGTCGGCATCGGCGACGACAGCACCGTTCTGGTCAACAACTCCGGCGATGTCACCACCTCCGCCCTCGGCATCGGTGTCGGCGGCCTCACCGTCGGCGACGACGGTTTCGTCTCCGTCCGCAACTCCGGCTCCGTCGATGCCGGCCTTGCCGGTGTGATCGGCGTCGGCATCGGCGACGACAGCACCGTCCTCGTCGATAACTCCGGCGATGTCACCACCTCCGCCCTTGGCATCGGTGTCGGCGGCCTCACCGTCGGCGACGACGGCTTCGTCTCCGTCCGCAACTCCGGCTCCGTCGATGCCGGCCTTGCCGGTGTGATCGGCGTCGGCATCGGCGACGACAGCACCGTTCTGGTCAACAACTCCGGCGATGTCACCACCTCCGCCCTCGGCATCGGTGTCGGCGGCCTCACCGTCGGCGACGACGGCTTCGTCGCGGTCCGCAACACGGCCACCGTCGATGCCGGCCTTGCCGGCGTGATCGGCGTCGGCATCGGCGACGACAGCACCGTTCTGGTCAACAACTCCGGCGATGTCACCACCTCCGCCCTCGGCATCGGTGTCGGCGGCCTCACCGTCGGCGACGACGGCTTCGTCGCGGTCCGCAACACGGCCACCGTCGATGCCGGCCTTGCCGGCGTGATCGGCGTCGGTATCGGCGACGACAGCACCGTTCTGGTCGATAACTCCGGCGATGTCTCTGCGTCGCTGGCCGGCGTCGGCGGTCTCATCG
>NZ_DAISHT010000028.1:0-26516 GCF_036822375.1 Pseudoxanthobacter sp.
AGGTGCGCTGGATGCGGTCTTCGCCGTCCGACGCCATCCAGCCGATGTTGAGCTGATTGACATGGATGTGGTTGCGCATCAGCGCAAAGCCGGTGTTGCGCGTCAGCGTGGCCAGCGCGCCCTTGGAGGCACAATAGGGCGCGATGAACGGCTGGCCGGACTCCGCCGACATCGAGCCGATATTGATGATGCGGCCCTCGGTGCCGTCGCGGATCATGCGGGCAACCGCCTCCTGCATCAGGAAGAACGGCGCCCGCACATTGACGGCGAACATGGCATCGAACAGCGCCTCGTCGGTGGTCAGGATGGTGCCGCGGTCGGTGAGGCCCGCGGCATTGACCAGCACGTCGACCCGGCCGAAACGACGGTCGGCCGCGGCCACGATAGCGCGGCAGTCGGCCACGCTGGCGAGATCGGCGGCAACGAACACCACCGGCACGCCGGTTTCCGCGGCAATCTCTGCGGCAACGGCCTCGCCCTTTGCCGCAGAGCGGCCGCAGGTGACGATGCCGCCGGCCCCGGAAGCCGCCAGACGGCGGGCGATGGCCGCGCCAAGGCCCTGCGTGCCGCCGGTCACGATGCAGATCTTGCCGTCCACGCGGTTGGCGGCGACAGGCGCTGCCGGACTGTTCAGGGTCTTATTATTCATGGGATTACCTCGTAGCCGGCCGCAGCCATGACGCGGATCAGTTCCTCATGCCCGATGCGGGCCATCTCGTCCGGCGGGCTGACCGCCGGGTCCTGCTCGGCCTCCACCACGAACCAGCCCTGATAGCCGTAAGCGGCGAGCCGCTGCACGATGGCGCCGAAATCCAGATCGCCGTCGCCGGGCACGGTGAAGGCCCCCTTCAGAACCGCGTCGAGGAAGCTCTCGCGGCTGCGGTCCAGAGCATCGATCACCTTGCGGCGGACATCCTTGGTGTGGACGTGGGAAATGCGGGCATGGTGGTTGTCGATCACCCGCATCACGTCGCCGCCGGCAAACGCCATGTGGCCGGCATCGTAGAGCAACGGCAGTCCGGGACCGGAGTGCTTCATCAGGAGATCGAGTTCCGGTTCCGTCTCGATCACCGCCGCCATGTGGTGGTGATAGGCGATGGGCATGCCCTGTTCGCTGCACCACTCGCCGAAGGCCGTCAGCTTGCGGCCGTAAACGGCGATCTGATCCTCGTCGAGCCGCGTCTTGGTGGCGAGCGGCGCCGTGCGGATGTTCTGGATGGTACCGGACCATTCGCCATAGACGATGCACGGCGCGCCCATGGCTTTGAACAGCGCCATCTGCGCGGCGATACGGTCCTTCTCCGCCGCGATGTCGCCTTCCAGCAGCGTGCCGCAATACCAGCCGCCGCACAGGCGGATGTCGTGGGCCTGCAGCACGGGGCCCAGCACCGCGGCATCCTTCGGAAACTTGCCGCCGGTCTCAATGCCGGTGAAGCCGGCCGCGCGGGCCTGCGAAAGGCAGGTCTCCAGCGTCGTCTCGCCGCCCAGTTCCGGCAGGTCGTCGTTCGACCATGCAATCGGCGCGATGCCGAGACGGGCCGTCAGTTTTTCTGTCATGGGATTAAACTCCGATCCGCTGCTGTTCGCGGATCTTCTCCTGCGCCCGCCGGGCGGCCTTCACACTCTCAAGCACGGAAACTTCCGGCACGCCGACATCCCAGTCCGCATCGCCCGGCACCCAGGCGTGTGCGTCGGACACGATGGAAATGACGGTGGTGCGGTCGGTGGTCTGCGCCCAGTCGAGGGCGGCTTCCAGATCGGCCAGGCTCTCGGCACGGCGGCCGAGCGCGCCCATGGCCTCCGCATGGCGGACGAAGTCGACGCTGAAGGCATCCTTCACCCGGCAGTCGGCCAGCAGGTTGTTGAAGCCCGGCACGCCCTTGGCCTGCTGCAGGCGGTTGATCACCGCATAGCCGCCGTTGTCGCACACGACGACGATCATCTTGTGCCCGGTCAGAACGGACGAGTAGATGTCGGAATTCATCATCATGTAGGTGCCGTCGCCGATCATCACGATCGGCGTGCCGCGGCCGCCGAGGGCCATGGCCGCGCCCCAGCCGGCGGGGATCTCGTAGCCCATGCACGAGAAGCCGAATTCGCAGTCGAAGGTATCGGGGTTCTTCACCCGCCAGCCCTTCGTCACCTCGCCCGGCGTGCCGCCGGCGGCGGCAATCAGCACATCGTCGGGCGAAGCCGCCCGGTTCAGCACCCCCACCACCTGCGCATAGGTCGGCACCGGCGCGTTGTCTGCCGTCTGGTGCTGGTCGAGCAGCCGGTTCCAGTCGGCAAACAGCGCCTTGCCCTTTGCCATCAGCGCCGGGTCGGCCGCCCAGTCGCCGAGTGCGGCGTCGAGTTCGCCAATAGTCTCCAGCGCATCGCCCACCACGGCCAGCGCCCGGTGCTTGGTGGCGTCGTAGCGCGCGGTGTTGACGGAGATGAACTTCGCATCGCGCGAAAACGCGGTCCACGAGCCGGTGGTGAAATCCTGCAGCCGCGTGCCGATGGCGAGGATCACATCCGCTTCCGCTGCCAGCGCATTGGCGGAGGTGGACCCCAGAATGCCGACCGGGCCGACATGAACCGGATGCTCGTGGGTCAGCGCCCCCTTGCCGGCGATGGTCTCGCTGACCGGAATGCCGCGCCGGGCGGCAAAATCCGCCAGTGCGCCGGCGGCACCGGAATAGCGCACGCCGCCGCCGGAAATGATCAGCGGCCGCCTGGCCGCCTTCAGCAGGCCGGCGGCCTCCGCCAGCGCGCCGCGATCCGGGCGCGGACGCGGAATGCGCCACAGCACCGGCTCGAAGAAGGCGAGCGGATAGTCGAACGCACGCTCCTGCGTGTCCTGCGCCAGCCCGATGAAGGCGGGGCCGCAATCGGCCGGGTCCAGCATCGCCGCCACCGCCTGCGGCAGCGACGAGAGGATCTGTTCCGGCAGCACGATGCGATCCCAGTAGCGCGTCACCGCGCGGAAGGCATCGTTGACCGTTATTGTGGGATCATTGAAGTGCTCGACCTGCTGCAGCACCGGGTCGGGCACGCGGTTGGCGAAGGTATCGCCGGCCAGCAGCAGCACCGGCAGGCGGTTGGCGTGGGCCACGCCCGCCGCCGTCACCATGTTGGCCGCGCCCGGCCCGATGGAGGCCGCCGCGACCATGATCTGGCGGCGTTTCCTGGCCTTGGCAAAGCCGATGGCGGCCAGCGCCATCGACTGCTCGTTCTGCCCGCGCCAGGTGGGCAGAACATCCTGCACCTGCTCCAGCGCCTCGGAAAGGCACGTCACGTTGCCATGGCCGAAAATGGCGAAGACACCCGCAAAAAGCGGCACGCGCTCACCATCGATCAGCGTGAACTGGTTGCACAGATAGCGCACCAGCGCCTGAGCCATCGTCAGACGCACGGTCGGGCCGGACATCCTGTTTCCTCCCCGTTGGGGTTCTGCCGCGGACTTTGCGCCCGTCGGAATTTGCTGTCGGAAGCGAGATTACGAAATGCATATTGACAATGCAACAGTCCTGCAACGATCATTGCAAAAAACAGGGGCCGAGCGAACACCCGCCCCTGAACGCGCCAGAAGCCGGCGGCAAGCCGGTGCCGAAGGGAAGGAAACCCGATGCTTTCGATTGCCGTTCTGGGCTGTGGCCGCATTGGCCGCATGCACGCTGCCAACATTGCCGCGCACCCGGCCGCGCGCGTGGCGGGCGTGTTCGACGTGCACCGCCCGGCCGCCGACGAGGTCGGTGCGCTGCTCGGCGTGCGCGTCTGCGATTCGGTTGAAGCCGTGCTCGCCGACCCGGCCGTCGATGCGGTGCTGATCGCCTCCTCCACCCCCACCCACGCCGACCTGATCGAAGCCTGCATCGCCGCCGGCAAGCCGGTACTGTGCGAAAAGCCGATCGATCTCGATCTCGCCCGTGTCGATGCCTGCGCGGCGAAGATCGCCGGCACGCAGCTGCCGGTCATGCTGGGCTTCGTGCGCCGTTTCGATGCCGGCCACCGGGCGGTGCGCGACGCGGTCGCGGCCGGCGATCTCGGCAATCTGCATCAGGTCATCGTCACCTCGCGCGATCCCGGGCTTGCACCGGTTGCCTATCTGGAAGCCTCCGGCGGCATCTTCCGCGACATGACGATTCACGATTTCGACATGGCGCGCTTCGTGCTGGGCGAGGAGGTGACCGAGGTCTGGGCCACCGGCAGCCGCCTGCTGGAACCGGCGCTGATGGAAAAGCTCGGCGACTACGACACCGTCACCGTCGTGCTGCGCACAGCCAGCGGCCGGCAGGCCATCATCAACAACGCCCGCAAGGCCGCCTATGGCTATGACCAGCGCGTCGAGGCCCATGGCGACGGCGGGCTTGCCATCTCCGAAAACCATCCCGCGCACCGCATGGTGCTGAGCCGGGCCGAGTTCACCGCCCGGGCCGCGCCGCTGCAGAACTTCTTCATCGAGCGTTACCGCGAGGCGTTTGCCGCCGAGATCGGCGCGTTCGTGACGGCCGTCACCACGGGCCGGGCGCCGGACGTGGGCTTTGCCGACGGCCGCGCCGCGCTCGTGCTGGCGGAGGCCGCGCTGCGCTCCGTTGCCGAAGGCCGCACCGTGGCCGTGAGCGAAATCGGCTGAACCGCGGCCGCGACCCTTGCCGGGATATCCAGACATGTCCGACACGCTCTCCCCCGCGCCCGCGGGCAGCGACATCTACAGGCCCTACGGCCTCTTCATCGACGGCCGGTGGCAGCCGGCCGCAGCCGGTACCGTGGCCGCCGTTGCCAGTCCCGTCAGCGAACGCCCCCTCGGCCTTGCGCCGGTGGCCGGCCGCGGCGACACGCAGGCCGCCCTCGATGCCGCCGCCCGCGGCCTTGAGGCGTGGTCGCAGACCCCGGCCTTCACCCGCGCCGATGCCCTGCACCGGATTGCCGACGAAATGGTGCGCCGCACGGAAGACGGCGCCACCATGATCACGCTGGAAACCGGCAAACCGCTGGCTCAGGCGCGGCGCGAGTGGAGCCTCGCCTGCGACCAGTTCCGCTGGTATGCCGAGGAAGCGCGCCGCATCTACGGCCGGCTGATCGAAAGCCGCGTGCCCGGCGGCCGTTTCGAGGTTTCGCACCCGCCGGTCGGCATCGTCGGCGCGTTCACGGCGTGGAACTTCCCCGCCGCCCTGCCGGCCCGCAAGCTGGCCCCGGCGCTGGCCGCCGGCTGCGCGGTGGTGCTGCGCCCCTCCGGACAGACACCCGGCGTTGCCATGGTAATGGTCGACTGCATCCGCGCCGGCAACCTGCCGGATGGCGTCGTCGGCCTCGTCACCGGGGCCACGGCCGATACCTATGCGCCGGTCATGGCCGATCCCCGGGTGCGCAAGGTCTCGCTCACCGGTTCCACCCGCGTCGGCCAGCAGATGATCCGCGATGCCGCCGACACGGTGAAAAAGGTCTCGATGGAGCTGGGCGGCAACGCGCCGCTGATCGTGTTCGACGACGCCGACCTTGAGCAGGCCCTCGCCCTCAGCGTGCCGACCAAGTTCGCCAATTGCGGGCAGGTCTGCGTCACGCCGGACCGCTTCTTCATCCACGACAGCCTGCACGATGCCTTCGTGGAAGGCTTCGCGGCGCGGGCGAAAGCCCTGAAACTCGGCGACGGGCTCGATCCGGGCGTCGATGTCGGCCCGCTCATCAGCGCCGCGCGGCTGCAGGAGATTGCCGCCATCGTGGACACGGCCGCCGCGGCCGGGGCAACGGTGGTCACCGGCGGGCGCCGGGCCAGCGGTTTCAAGGCCGGCCACTTCTATGAACCGACGGTTCTGACCGGCGTCAGCGACGACATGGCGGTGTTCGCCGACGAGAATTTCGGCCCCGTCGCCGCCATCGCGCGCTTTTCCGACGAAGACGAAGTGCTGGCGCGGGCCAATGCCTCGCCCATGGGCCTGTCGGCTTATGGCTTTACCCGCTCGCCGGCACGCGCCCGGCGGCTGGTGGCGGGGCTCCGCGCCGGCATGGTCGGCATCAACTCGTTTGCCATGGCCGCCTCCGAAGCGCCGTTCGGCGGCACCGGCTTTTCCGGCATGGGGCGCGAGGGCGGCAGCGAAGGCCTGGCCGACTATCTCGACACCCGTCTCGCCCAGATCGTGTTCTGAAGGAGCCGCCCGATGTTACCCAACAGGCTGAAGCAAATCTGGGCTGCGGGCCGGCCGGCCCTGAACGGCTGGCTGTCCATCGGCAATGCCTTCACCGCCGAGATCATGGCGGCGCAGGGCTACGATTCCATCACCATCGACGCCCAGCACGGCGCGCTCGATTATTCCGCGGTGCTGCCGATGTTTCAGGCCATGCGGGCCTCGGGCGTGGTGCCGATGGCCCGCGTGCCCTGGCGCGAGCCCGGCATCATCATGAAGGTGCTCGATGCGGGCGCCTACGGCGTCATCTGCCCGATGATCAACAATGCCCGCGAGGCCGCGGAATTCGTCAGCTGCATGCGTTATCCGCCGCTGGGCCAGCGCTCGTTCGGCCCGACGCGGGTGAGCTTTGCCGCCGGCGCCAACTATGCCGGCGAAGCCAACGGCGAGGTGCTGGCCTTCGCCATGATCGAAACCGCCGAGGCGGTCGCCAATCTCGACGAGATCGCCGCCACCCCCGGTCTCGACGGGCTCTATATCGGCCCCGCCGACCTCACCCTCGGCGTGGCGCAGGGCCGCCTGCCGCCCGGCTTCGACCGCGAGGAAGACGAGATGATCGCCATCATCCGCCGCATCCTCGCCGCCTGCAAGGCCAACGGCCTGCGGGCCGGCCTGCATTGCGGCACGCCGGATTATGCCGCCCGCGCCGTCGGCTGGGGCTTCGACCTGACCACCGTTTCCGGCGACTCGCGCCTTCTGGCCGGTGCCGCCGCAGCGTCTGTCGCCGCCTTCCGCCGGCTCACCGACACGCCCGCCGCCGCCCCGGCCGCCGCTGCCGCGAAAGGAGGCTACTGATGCCCCACGTTCTCGTTGCCGGCCGGCTGCATCCCTCCGGCATGGACCTGCTCTCCGCCGCCAAAGGCTTCACCCACGATTATGTGGAGGAGGTGTCGGAGGCCTCCTATGCCCCGCTCATCGGCCGGGCGGATGCCCTCGTCATCCGCACCCAGCCGCTGTCGGCGCCGACCGTCGCGCAGGCCGGCCGGCTGCGCATCGTCTCCCGCCACGGCGTCGGTTATGACGCCGTCGACCTCGCCGCCCTCGATGCCCGGCGCATCGCTCTTGCCATCGTCGGCGACGTCAATTCCGTGGCGGTGGCCGAGCACGCCATGATGCTGCTGCTGGCCGCCGCCAAACGCGCCATCATCGCCGACCGCGCCGTGCGCAGCCCCGCGGGCTGGGGCTGGCGCGACCGGCTGGAGGCCCGCGAGATCTCCGGCAAGCGCCTGCTCATCATCGGTTATGGCCGCATCGGCCGCCATCTTGCGCGCATGGCAGCCGGCTTCGGCATGACGATCGAGGCCTTCGACCCGTGGCTGCTGCGCGCCGGCTGGCCGGACGGGCCGGTTGCCCCGGCCACCGACCTGATGGCGGCGCTGGCCCGGGCCGATGCGGTTTCCGTCAACGTGCCGCGGGCCGAAAAGCCGGTGCTGGGGCGGGCGGAACTGGCGGTGCTGAAACGCGGCGCACTCCTCGTCAACACCGCCCGCGGCGGCGTGGTCGACGAACAGGCGCTGGCAGAGGCGCTGGCCACGGGGCAGGTCGGCGCCGCCGGGCTCGACGTGTTCGATGCCGAGCCGCCGCCTGCCGGCCATCCCCTGCTGGGCTTTCCGCAGGTGGTTCTTTCGCCCCACATCGCCGGCCTCAATGCCGAATGCGCCGAGCGCATGTCGGTGATGAGCGTGCAGAACGTGATCGATTTCTTTGCCGGCCAGCTCGACGATGCGCTGGTGGTGAACCGCGAGACCCTCCATGCCTGAGAAGAAGCAGCTCAATATCGGCCTGATCGGCACCGGCTTCATGGGCAAGACCCACACTTTCGGCTTTGCCAGTGCCGCCAAGGTGTTCGACCTGCCGTTCTGCCTGTGCCTGCACACCGTGGCCGATGTCAGCGACGAGGCCGCCGCGCAGGCCGCCGCCGCCTTCGGCTTCCGGCACTGGAGCGGCGACTGGCGCACCCTGATCGCCGACCCGGATATCGATGTCATCGACATCACCGCCCCCAACGCCCTGCACCGCGAAATGGCGCTGGCGGCCATTGCCGCCGGCAAGCACGTCTATTGCGAAAAGCCGCTCGCCCCGCTGGCCGCCGACGCGCTCGCCATGGCGGAAGCGGCCGAGAAAGCCGGCGTGCGCACGCAGGTCGGCTTCAATTATCTCTGCAATCCCATGCTGAAGCTGGCCCGCGAGATCATCGCTTCCGGTGAGATCGGCGCCGTCAGAACCTATCGCGGCGTCCACGCCGAAGACTATATGCGCGACCCCGCCGGCCCGTTCACCTTCCGCCACGATCCCGCCGGCGGCGGGGCGATGGCCGACATCGGCAGCCACGCGCTGGCAACCGCCGAATATCTGCTGGGTCCGGTCAGCGCCGTCATGGGCGATTGTGTCACCGTCATCGCCGAACGGCCGGACGGCCGCGGCGGCACCCGGCCGGTTGCGGTGGACGACGTGGGCCGCGCCTTCCTGCGCTTTGCCGGCGGCGCCAGCGGCTCGCTGGAGGCGAACTGGATCGCCACCGGCCGCAAGATGCAGCACGACTTCGAGATCTACGGCGAAAAGGGCGCGCTCGTCTTCTCGCAGGAGCGCTTCAACGAACTGCATCTCTACAGCAGCGACGATCCGCCGGGCCGGCAGGGCTTCCGCCGCATCGAGGCCGGGCCGCAGCACGTTCCCTATGGCCGCTTCTGCGTGGCACCCGGCCACCAGCTCGGCTTCAACGACCTCAAGGCCATCGAGATCGCCGGCTACATGGACGCCATTGCCGGCCTTGGCCCCGAACCCTTCAACTTCCGCGCCGGCCTTCGCATCCAGCAGCTTGTCGAAACGATCCACGCATCCTCCCGGGCGCGGAGCTGGCTCGACATCGGCTGAAGTCCCCGGTGCGCAACCGCCGGTGCCGGTGCTGCCCTGTGTGCAGAGCCGGACCGGCGGTTTCTTTTTGCTTTGAGGTGCAGCGCAGAAATGAACCTGCTGCGCTGCAATATTACGCCGGCCCTTTCTGCGCTTCTTCCAATCTTGATCCCGATCATTGCGCTTTTCAGCAGCCACCGGACCTTTTTCGATAGAAGGGCCGGCTTTCTCAGGTGAGAATGGCGGCAGGCCGGCACCGAAAAGAACGACCGGCTGCGAAAAGAATGACAGAGCGGGGCAACAAGCCCCGCCCGGGAGGAAGAACAGCATCATGACAGCCCCCCTGCCCAGCCGTCCGCCGCGGCGCATTCTGCTTGCCACCGACCTCAGCGCCCGCTGCGACCGCGCGCTCGACCGCGCCACCGCGCTTGCCACCGCCTGGAAGGCAGAACTGATCGCCGTCCACGCGCTGGAGGGCAGCGACGAATTCTATGCCGACGAACTGGAACGGCGGCTGCCCTCGTGGCGGCGCGGGCCGGACGCCGCGGCGCTGGCCGAGCGGCAGCTGCGGCAGGACATGCTGCACGCCGGCCCGGATATCGAGGCCGTGGTGGAACGGGCCGAGCCGGCCGAACTCATCCTGCGCACCGCCCGCCAGCGGCGTTGCGAACTGATCGTCACCGGCCTTGCGCGCGACGAAACCTTCGGCCGCTTCGGCCTTGGCGCCACGGTGGATGCGCTGCTGACCCGGGCGCAGGTGCCGTTTCTGGTGGTGCGCCGGCGGGCGCAGGCCGGCTACCGCAACATTCTGGTGGCGACCGACTTTTCCGGCTGCTCGCGGGCCGCGCTGCAGGTGGCGATGGGCTTTTTCCCGGACCGCCGGCTCAGCATCTTCCACGCCTACGCCGCCCCCGCCCCGGCGCTTGCCGGCGATTTCGCCGCCCCGCAGGAGGATTATCGCAAGGCGGCCGCCAGCGAGTGCCTCGGCTTTCTGGCCGACGCCGGCATCGGCGAGCAGAACCTCTCCAACTTCAACCTGCTGATGGAGAACGGACGCCCGAGCGACCTCATCCACCAGTATGTGCGCGACCGCGGGGTCGATCTGGTCGTGGTCGGCACCCACGGCCGCGGCGCACTCTACGACCTGTTCCTCGGCAGCACCGCGAAGGACATCCTCGCCACGATGCCGTGCGACGTTCTGGTGGTGCGCGAACCGGGCGCGGCGGCCTGAAGGCCCGCACGCACGCGACGGACGGGGCCGGCCGGGCCGCCGCTCAGCGGCCCGGCCGGCCGTCCTTCATCTGCGCCAGCAACGTCAGGCCGATGCCGGTTGCCGCGGCGGTAAGGCACAGCATCACCACGGCCGGCCAGCCGCCGTGCTGCCAGAACCAGCCGCCGGCCGAGCCGACGATACTGGCCCCGAGATAATAGAACAGCAGATAGAGCGAGGCGGCATGGCCCTTGAAGGGGCCGGCGAGCCGCCCGACCGAACTGCTTGCCACCGAATGGCCGATGAAGAACCCGGTCGTGACCAGCGCAATGCCGGCGATGATGACCGCCAGCCCGGCCGACAGCGTCAGCGCCACGCCGGCCGCCATCAGCAGGAAGGCGGCGGCGATCAGCGGCCGGCGCCCGAGCCGGTCGGCAAGGCTGCCGGCCAGCGACGACGACACGATGCCGAAGCCGTAGGACAGGAAAATGAGGCTGACCGCCGTCTGCCCGAGCCCGTAGGGCGCGCCGGAAAGACGGAAGGTGGCATAGTTGAACAGCGTTACGAACAGCCCCATCAGCAGGAAGCCGGTCGCATAGAGCCGCAGCAGCACCGGCCGGCGCAGGCAATCGCCCCACGCACGCAGGTGAAAGCCCACGTCGAACCCGGGCCGCGCCACGAAATTGCGCGACGGCGGCAGCAGCCACAGAAAGCCGGCGACAGCCGCCAGACAAAGCGCCCCCTGCAGGCCCATCGCCACCCGCCAAGAGGCGATTTCCGTCATCAGCCCCATGCCGACCCGGCCCATCATGCCGCCGAACGCGGTTCCGCCGACATAGAGCCCCATGGTGCGGCCGAGGTGGGACGGCTCGATCTCCTCGGCCAGATAGGCCATCGCCACGGCCGGCACGCCACCCAGCACCAGCCCTTCCAGCGCCCGGGCGGCCAGCAGGCCGTGCCAGTGCGGCACCACCGCGGCGAAAATGTTGAGCAGCGCCGCCAGCGCCATGGAGCTGAACATCAGCCCGCGCCGGCCGAGCGCCTGCGAGAATGCGCCGGCCAGCAGAATGGAGAAGGCCAGCAGGCCCGTCGTCAGCGAAAGCGCCAGCGAGCTTTCCGCCGGGCTGACACCGAAACTGTCGGCAAACACCGGCAGCAGCGGCTGCACGCAGTAGATCAGCGAAAAGCTGGCGAAGCCGGCCAGAAACAGCGCGATACCGGCGCGCCGGTAATCGCGGCTGCCGCGCCGGATCCACACCGGCCTGCGGGCCGCCCCCCCGCCCGGCAGCAACGGGTCGTGGCGGCCGGCGGTGCCGGCATCGGCGGAGGGAGCGGTCATGGCGGGCGATCTTCGGAGCGATGGCGGGATGGCCGGCCGGGCGCGCGCCCCGCAGACACGGGCGACGGCGCGCAGGCCGGCTGCCGGTATAGCGTGCGGGCCGGCGGCCGTCCAACGGTCCGCGGCCGGCCGGCCGCGGTCAGCCCCGGCCCGGCCGCTCAGCGGATGCCGCCGAGGCAGACATATTTCATCTCCAGATAGTCTTCGATGCCGTGGCGCGAGCCCTCGCGGCCGAGACCGGAGTGCTTGACGCCGCCGAACGGCGCCTCGGCCGTGGAAATGAGCCCGGTATTGACACCGACCATGCCATATTCCAGCGCCTCCGCCACCCGGAACACCCGGGTCAGGTCGGCGGCATAAAAATAGGCCGCAAGGCCGAATTCCGTGGCGTTGGCAAGGCGGATCACATCGGCCTCGTTCCCGAAGCGGAACAGCGGCGCGACCGGGCCGAAGGTTTCCTCCCGCGCGATCAGGGCCGTCTCCGGCACGTCGGCCAGCACGGTCGGCGCATAGAACGTGCCGCCCATCGCATGGCGGCCGCCCCCGGTCAGCACCCGCGCGCCGCCGGCGAGGGCATCGGCAACGTGGGCCTCCACCTTGGCAACCGCCGCCGCGTCGATCAGCGGTCCCAGCGTCACGCCGGGCTCAAGGCCGTCGCCGGTTTTCAGCCGCTCCACCGCCGCCACCAGCTTTGCGGCGAAGGCCTCATAGACGCCGGCCTGCACATAGAGCCGGTTGGCGCACACGCAGGTCTGGCCGTTGTTGCGGAACTTGGCGATCAGCGCGCCTTCCACCGCGGCATCGAGGTCGGCATCGTCGAACACGATGAAGGGGGCATTGCCGCCCAGTTCCAGCGACAGTTTCTTGATGGTCGGCGCGCACTGGCCATAAAGCGCGGCGCCGATTTCGGTGGAGCCGGTGAAGGTGAGCTTGCGCACCACGTCGCTCTGCGTCAGCGCGGCGCCGATGTCGCCGGCCGGGCCGGTGACGACGCTGAAGAGCCCGGCCGGCAGCCCGGCCCGCTCCGCCAGAACCGCGAGCGCGATGGCCGAGAACGGCGTCTGCGAGGCCGGCTTCAGCACCATGGCGCAGCCGGCGGCAAAGGCCGGCGCAGCCTTGCGGGTGATCATGGCGTTGGGAAAATTCCACGGCGTGATGGCCGCCACCACCCCCACCGGCTGCTTCATGACAAGAATGCGCTTGTCGCGCTGGTGGCCGGGCGTCATCTCGCCATAAACGCGGCGGGCTTCCTCGGCGAACCACTCGATGAAGCTCGCGCCGTAGACGATCTCGCCCGTGGCCTCGGCCAGCGGCTTGCCCTGCTCCAGCGTCAGGATGCGGCCGAGATCGGCGCGGGCCGCCATGACCAGATCGAACCAGCGCCGCAGCACCTCCGCCCGCTCCTTCGCGGTGCGGGCCGCCCATTCCTTCTGCGCGACGGCGGCGGCGGCAATGGCCTCTTCCGTCTCCGCCCGGCCGAGCCGCGGCACACGGCCCACGAGCGCGCCGGTGGAAGGGTTCCGCACCGCGATCACGGCCGCCTCCGGCCGGTCCGCGGCCTCGATCCACCGCCCGCCGACGGGGCAGGCCTCGCGCAGCAGTGTCGGGTCTTCAAGCATGACGATGCCTCCTGCCCGGATCCTGGTCCGGGATGTCCTTCATGGCGGGGGATAGCGGGGCGTGCGGCTCAGACCAGAAGGCCGAGCGGATTTTCAAGCCCCTCTCGAAAGGCGGCCAGCCAGGCGGCGCCGGCCGCGCCGTCCACGGCGCGGTGGTCGACGGAAAGCGTGCAGTGCATCACCGGCGCCGGCACGATGGCCTCGCCCCGCACCACCGGCCGCCGCACCACCGCGCCCACCGCCAGAATGCCGCTCTGCGGCGGGTTGATGATCGCCGTAAACGACGGCACGCCATACATGCCGAGATTGGAGAGCGAGAAGCAGCCGCCCTCATAATCGGCCGGCTTCAGGCGGCCGTCGCGCGCCTTCTGCGACAGCGCCTTCACCTCTGCCGACAGGGCGCCGAGGCTCTTCGTATCGGCATCGCGCACGACGGGCGTGACGAGCCCGCCGTCAACTGCCACGGCAACGCAGATATCCACGGCCGCCGGGCGCAGCAGGGCATCCGCCGTCCAGATCACGCGCATATCGGGCACGCGGCGCAGAGCCACGGCGGCGGCCTTCAGCACGAAATCGTTGATGGACAGCCGTTCGCCCGGCGCCCGCCCTTCGTTGCAGCGGGTCCGCAGAACAAGCAGCGCCTCCATGTCCGCTTCGGCATCGAGATAGAAGTGCGGAATGGTGGCCTTGGCCTCGGAGAGCCGCCGCGCGATGGTGCGGCGCATGGATGAGTGCGGCAGCGTCTCGTATGCGCCGGGGAGCGGCGGCAGACGGCCGGACGGGGCAGAAACAGGCGGCGCCGCGGCCGGCACGGTCTCTGCAGCCGGCACCGCGGCGGCGGCCGCCGCCCGTGCCCGCTCGATATCGATGCGCACGATGCGGCCGCGCGGGCCGGACCCGGAGAGCCCGGCAAGGTCGAGCCCGGCCTGTGCCGCCAGCCGCCTTGCCAGCGGCGAGGCGCGGTGGCGGGGGGCCGCTCCGGCCGGGACCGCGGCAGCCGGGGCCGGTGCTGCTGCTGCGACGGCCGCCGGCGGGCTTTCGGCCGCCGGCCGGGGGGGCGGCACAGCTCCGGCAGGGGCGGCCTCGCCTTCCGCCAGCAGCACGGCAATCGTCTGCCCCACCGGCACGCTCTGCCCGGCGGGCACCACAATGCGCCCGAGGCGGCCGGCTGAGGGCGCCTCGATTTCCAGCGTGGCCTTGTCGGTTTCCACCTCGGCCAGCGCTTCGCCGGCCGCCACCGCATCGCCCTCGGCCTTCAGCCAGCGGGCAATGGTGCCTGTTTCCATGCCCGCCGAAAGCGCGGGCAGCACGATCCCGGTTGCCATGCACCCCTCCCCTTCAGCCGGCGGCCAGCGGCCGGCCCTGCGCGGCCATGACCGCGCGCAGACCGGCCTCGATATCCTGCGGGCGGGCGCAGGCGGCGGCTTCCAGCACCCGCGAGATGCTGGGCGAGGCCTCCGCGCCGTGCACCCGCTGCACCGGCTGGTCGAGCCAGTCGAACAGGCGGCGCTGGATTTCGTCGGCCAGCCAGCCGCCATAGGAGGTGCCGGAAACGCCCTGCTCGACGATGAGCACGTTGCCGGTCTTCTTCACCGACGCCTCGATGGTGTCCCAGTCGATGCCGGCACGGTCGAGGCTGCGCAGGTCGACGATTTCCACGTCGAGCCCCATTTCCTCAACCACCGCCGCCGTCTTCGCCACCATGGCCAGATAGGTCAGCACCGTGGCGCGCGTGCCGGGGCGCACGACCTTCGCCTTGCCGAGCGGAATGAAATAGTCGAAGTCGTCCGCCGGGGCCGCGCCCCGGGAGGCGTAGAGATCGACGTGCTCGATGACCAGCACCGGATCGCGGCACAGCAGCGCCGCGTTCATCAGGCCGACATAGTCGAACGGCGTGGAAGGCGCGACGATGCGCCAGCCCGGCGCCGTGGCGAACAGGCCGGCGGGGTCCATGGAGTGCTGCGAGCCATAGCCGGTGCCCATGGCCACCTTGGTGCGCAGCACCAGCGGCATGTCGCTGTCGCCGCCGAACATATGCCGCGCCTTGCCGATCTGGTTGAAGACCTGATCGGCTGCCACCCACATGAAGTCGGGATACATGAACTCGATCACCGGGCGTACCCGGCCGTCGGCCGCCATGCCGGCGGCAAGGCCGGTGAAGGCGTTCTCGCTGATCGGCGTGCCCAGCACCCGGTCGGGGAAAAGCCCGGCGAGCCCCCGGGTGGCGCCGTTGGTGCCGCCCTTGAGGCGATGCACATCCTCACCCAGCACGACGATGCGCGGGTCCTGCTCCATGCGCCGCGTCATCACGTCGGCCACCGTGTCGACGAAGCGGGCCTCCGCAAGGCGGCCGGTAAAGGTTTCCTGTTCGGCAAACCGCTGGCCGGCGAATTCCGACAGGTCGCCGCGGATGCCGAAATCGCGGAACGTCTCGTCCGGCCACAAGGCCGGCACCACCCGCCTGCGGCCGTCGACCTCCTCGATCAGGCTGCCGGCGGTCTCCTCCATCAGCGCCACGCAGCGCGCGCGCAGGGCCGCCGCCGCGTCCTCGCCCAGAAGCTGGCGTTCGGCGAGCGTGCGCGCCATCGCCTCCAGCGGATCGCGGCTGCGCCACGCCGCCTCCTCCGCCTTGCTGCGATAGCCGAAGGCGCTGCCCGGCAGGGCGCCGTTCTGGTGAAAATAGCGATAGACATCCGCCTCGATGACCACCGGACCGCGGCCGGACCGCATGATGCGGTTTGCCTCCTCGCAGGCCAGATACACCGCCAGCGCATCCATGCCGTCGACCCGCAGGGCGGGGATGCCGAACGCCGCCCCGCGCGCGGAAAGCCGCGGCTCCGCCGTCACCTCGTCGATGTGGGTGGAAACCGCATAGCGGTTGTTTTCGATGAAGAAGCAGACCGGCAGCTTCCATGCCGCGGCAATGTTCATCGTCTCCAGCACCGAGCCGATGTTGGTCGCCCCGTCGCCGAAGTAGGTGTAGACGACATTGTCGGTGCCGGCGTGGCGATGGGCCCACGCCGCGCCGGCGGCCATCGGCACGCCGCCGCCGACGATGGCGTTGGTGCCGAGATTGCCGGCCTCCTTCCAGCGCAGATGCATCGAACCGCCGCGGCCGTGGCAGAAGCCCTCGGCCAGCCCCATGATCTCGGCCAGCGTGCGGCGGGCGAGCGCGCGCAGGTCGGCCCCGAAGGCGGCCTGCGGATCGATGCCGCCCGGCGCGATGTGCACCATCGCCCTGGCGAGGAACTGATGGTGGGCCCGGTGCGACCCGTTGACCTCGTCGCCCGGCTTCATGGCCAGCGCCGAGCCGACGGCGCCGGCCTCCTGCCCGATGGCCGAATGCGCGGGGCCGTGCACCAGCCCCTGCGCGGCAAGGTCCAGCACCTTTTCCTCGAAGGCCCGGATGAGGTGCATCTGCACCAGCATGGTGGCGCCGAGAACGGGATCGAGGGCCGACCGGTCGGCCTCGGTCACGCGCAGGTCGCGCCAGGGGCTGAGCGGGGTCAGGTCGGTGAAGTCGGGCATCCGGGGTCTCCGAACTGTCGGGCGGCGTTGCACCCGGAAGCGGGGAAAAGGGGAGGTCAGGCGGCGAGGAAGCCGCCATCGACCGGCAGCACGACGCCGGTGATGTAGCTCGCCATGGGCGAGGCGAGGAACGCGACGGGGCCGACGATCTCGTCCGCCTCGCCGATGCGCTTCATCGGCACGCGGTTCAGGAACCAGTCGACGCCGCCCGGCCGGGCGAGCTGGGCCGTGGCCATTTCCGACATCATGATGCCCGGCGCCACGGCATTGACGCGGATGCCGTCGGCGGCGAGGTCGCGCGCCATCACCTGCGTCAGCGAGCGGATGGCGCCCTTGGAGACGACATAGCCGGCGGTGGAGGCCCCGGCGACGAAGCCCGCCACCGAGCACAGGTGCACCACGTTGCCGCGCGCCGCCTTCAGCGCCGGCACGAAGGCATGGGACACGTTGAACGCCCCCTCCAGATTGACGGCGATGATGCGATCCCACACCGCCGGCGCGTCCCCGGTGCCGAAAGCGGCCCGTCCGGCGACGCCGGCGTTGTTCACCAGAATGTCGAGCCCGCCGTGCCGGGCCGCATCTTCCGCGGCAAAGGCGCCGACAGCGGCGCGGTCGCTCACGTCAAGACCGAAGCTCTCGGCCGCAAAGCCCTGCTCCCGCAGGGCCGCCGCCGTCTGCCCGGCGTTGCCGGCATCAAGATCGACCAGCGTGACGCGGGCGCCGTGGGCGGCGAGGCCGGCGGCGATCGCCGCCCCCAGCCCGCGTCCGGCCCCGGTGATCAGCGCGCGACGCCCTTCAAGAATGGGAAAGTGAAGTTGCCTGCTCATCTGACAAGCTCAGTTGCAGGCCGGTGCGAAGCGACCGGCCGGAAGGGGAAGAACGGCCCCGCCGGGGCCCGTTGCGCAGAGAACCGCCGGGGCCGTCAGGCCATGTAGAGCCCGCCGTTGACCTGCACGGTCTCGCCATTGATGAAGCCGGCGGCGGGCGAGCACAGGAAGGCCACCACCGAGGCGACCTCTTCCGGCGTGCCGAAGCGGCCGAGCGGGGTTTCCGCCACCGTGTCTCCGCCCCGGCGGGCGATGTAGCCCCGGGTCATCGGCGTCTCGATGATGCCCGGCGCAACGGCGTTGACGCGCGTCTTCGGTGCCAGTTCGCGGGCCAGACTGCGCGTCAGCGACACCAGCGCGCCCTTGGTGGCGGAATAGTGCGCGTTGCTGTAGCCGCCGCGGTAGGCCGCCATGGAGGTGAGGTTCACCACCGCCGAGCCTTCCGCCAGATGCGGCAGGGCGCCGTGCACCAGATGGAACACACCGTCGAGATTGATGCCGACGGTGCGCTGCCAGTCGGCGGCGGTCATGTCGGCAAAGGCGACGAGCTGGTAGATGCCCGCCGCCGGCACGAGAAAATCGATGGCCCCGAACCGGCCGGCCGCGCAGGCGACCGTCGCGGCGGCGTCCGCCGCGTCGCCGGCATCGGCGGCAAGCCAGGCCACCCGGTCGCCGTCGCCCAGTTCCCCGGCAAAGGCGCCGAGCGCCGCCCCGTCGAGATCGGTCAGCACCAGCCGGGCACCGGCACCGTGGAACAGCCGGGCGATGGCCCGTCCGATACCGCCGTTCGCCCCTGTGAGCACGAGGGTGCGGCCGGTGAAGTCAAAGCGCACTGTCATGGTCGTCGCCTCCCCTGCCGCACCGTCAGTGAACGGCCGCGTACATGATCTTCTTCTCGCTCGCCTCGCCGGGCGAGAACTCCTCCACCACCCGCCCCAGCCGGCTGACCAGAATGCGGTCGGAGAGCACGAGGATCTCCGGCAGATAGGAAGAAATCACCAGAACGGCGATGCCGCTGTCGGCAAGACCCTGAATTACCTTATGAATCTCAGCGATGGCACCGACATCGACACCGCGTGTCGGCTCGTCGAAAATGACGAGGCGCGGTTTCTGCGTCAGCGACTTGGCGATCACCACCTTCTGCTGATTGCCGCCGGAAAGCTCCACGATGCGGGCGTTGGGGTTGATGGCGCGGATCTGCAGCAGGCGCGACCATTCCTCCGTCACCCGGCGCTGTGCGCCGCGGCTAACGATGCCGCCGGCCGGCGGGTCGGTGACGATGTGGCCCATGTAGATATTCTCGGCGATGGACATCTGCTCGAAGAAGCCCTCCGCCTTGCGGTCCTCGGTGACATAGACGATGCCGTCCATCACCGCCCGGTGCGGCTGGCGATAGCGCACCGAGCGCCCCATGAAGCGCAGTTCGCCGCCGTGGAAGATGTTGCGCTTCAGCACACCGGCGATGATCTTCGCCGTCTCGGTGCGGCCCGAGCCGATCAGGCCGAACAGGCCCGTCACCTGCCCGGCATAGAGCGAGAACGAGTTGTTGCGCACCATCGCGCCCATGGAGAGGTTCTCCACGCTCAGCACCTTCGGCCCCGGGCGGCGGGCATCGGCATCGGTGCGCTTGTGATAGAACAGCTCGTCGGAAAGGCTGCGCCCGACCATGGCGGCAATGATGCTGTCGCGGTCGAACTTCGCCGTCACGTCGGACGCCACGAGTTCGCCGTCGCGCAGGATGGTGATGCGGTCGGAGATCGCCAGCGCCTCTTCCAGCGCGTGGCTGATGAAGACGATGGACACGCCCCGCTTCTTCAGCCGGTCGATGAGCGAGAAGAAATAGTGCTTCTCCTCCGGCGTCAGCGTTGCCGTCGGTTCGTCGAAGATGATGACGCGGGCGTTCTGGCGCACCGCGCGGGCAATCTCGACAAGCTGCTTCTGCGCGGCACCGAGGCCCGAGACGGTGGCCCACGGATCGACGTTGAAGTTCAGCGACGACAGGAACTGCTGGGCCGCGATATAAAGTCCGCGCAGGCGGTTGAAGAGCTTTTCCTCGCCAAGATAGAGGTTCTGCGCCACCGTCATCGACGGCACGAGGCTGGTTTCCTGAAACACCATGGCGATGCCGTGCTTCAGGGCTTCTGCCGGGGCCTGAAAGTCCACCACCGTGCCATCGAGGCGGATTTCGCCGGCCGAGCGCGATGTCACCCCGGCGATCATCTTCGTCAGGGTGGATTTTCCCGCGCCGTTCTCGCCGAGCAGGGCGTGGGTCTCGCCCTCATAGAGGGCGAAGTCGACGTTCTTCACCGCATAGACGCCGCGATAGTCCTTGGAAACCGCGCGCATCTCGATCAGGGGCGTGGTCATCGGGCGTCCTCCGCGCGGGTCGTCGCGGCGGCCAGCCGCAGCAGCACGTCACCGCCTCTGGATGTCACAAGCACACCGTCGCCGGCCGGCAGCACACTGGTGATGCCGTGGCGGCTGCCGTCTGCACGGCTGTGGAAGCTGCGGCGCGGGTGGAAATCGGTATCGAGACACACCAGCAGACCATAGGAGCGCGTCGGCGCCCATGGCTTCAGCACGCCGAGCTGCTTCACCGCCCCGCCCTGCAGCGGCTCGCGGAAGCTGCGGCCGGAGGCCAGCGCCGGGGCCACCCAGAACGCCGCCGGCACCTCGGCCACCATGCGGGTGCGGAAGGTCTTCTCGCGCAGCACGAATTCCATGAGCTGACTGCGCGGGGCAAAGCAGCACAGCCAGATTTCCGCGCCCTGCCGCACGAGGCGGCCGGGATAGGCGGGCAGATTGTCCGCCAGCACCTTCGGTGCCCCGCCTGCCGCCGGCAGGGCGACGAGCCGGTGCCGCCACGCCTCCGACACCACCACGGTGCCGTCGTCGCCCACCAGCAGGCCGGCCGGCCAGCCGAGGCCGCCGGCGATGCGCCGGGCCTCCCCGCTCGCCGGATCGATGCGCCATACCGCGCCGTCGCAGGCGCGTTCCAGCAGATTGCGGGCCCAGTCGTCCGGCCCGTGGCGCCGGGAGCCGCAGGTCACGATCAGCCCGCCGTCCGGCGCAAACGCCATGGCGGTGATGCAGCCGGCGCCGGCAAAGGCGGTTGCCGCAACGGTGCGCTCCGGGGCCCCCGCGCGCTGCAGCACGAGGCCCTGCCCCGCCAGCGCCACGGCGAGGCCGGCGCGGTCGTCGGCGGCAAGCGCGCTGACCGGGGCGGAAAAGCGGGCCACGGGCTGCGTGCCTTCGCCTGTCCACGCCAGCACATCCGCGCCGCAGGACAGCAGGATGCGGTCGCCTTCCCGCACGAGATTGTCGGGCGCGGGCAGCGCGGCCAGCGCGGCGGCGGCCTCCAGCGCGGTGTTGGGCTGGAAGGCGCCGTCCAGCGGCGGCACCGTGACGGCGGCCTCGCCGGCGCCGAGAACGGTATCGAGGGCCTTTTTCAGGACGGAGATCATGCGCGCCCCCAGTAAGCCTGCTGGCTCGTCCAGTTCGGGTCCGCGTCCGGCAGGCGGTAGCGGCCGATGCGGTTGTTGTTGATGCCGCCGAGATAGAGCCAGCCTTTGTGCTCGCGGATCGAGGTGATCTGCGGGTGCGAATGGCCGCCGAGATCCCACAGCGATTCCGTCACCCGGCCGTCCAGCGTCAGCTTCAGCACGCAGCCGGTGTTGAGGTTGGGGTAGAGCCACTCATCCATGGCCACGCGCTGGGCCATGCGGCGGCGGAAGGCCGGCATCCGGAGGCTGAGGTCGAAGGCGGGCGAGCGCATGCCGGCCAGCGCCACCCAGAAGGTGCCGTCGGACGCGCGGTTGATGTTGTCGGGATAGCCCGGCAGATCTTCCACCACCGGCTCGACCTGCCCCTTGCGCGGGCCGTCGAACCAGAAGCGGCTGATGCGGCAGGCCCAGGTTTCTGCAAAAAGCAGGGACTGGCCGTCGTCCACCATGCAGATGCCGTTGGGGAACACGCGGCCTGTCAGCACCGTGCGGGTGGAACCGGTCTTCGGATCGTGGACGATGATGCGCCCGTTGCCGCGCGCCTCCAGCGCATCGACCGCCCAGTCGGAAACGCCGTAGCGGATGGTCGCTTCGGAGAAGAACACCCGGCCGTCGGCGGCGATGTCGAGATCGTCGGCCATGCGGATGCGGCTGTCGTCGATGATGGAGAACAGGCTGCGGTTGGTCTCGTCGGAAAGACAGCGGATCTCGCGCTCCGGCGTTACCATGTAGAGCCCCATGCCGGCCACGCAGGCATGCAGGTTGTCGCTGGCATCGAAGGCAAGGCCGAGCGGGAAGCCGCCGAGGTGAACGAACACTTCCGAGCGGGTGTAGTCGGGGGCGAAGAAGCGCACGATGTCGCCCTGCCGGCCGCCGGTATAGAGATGGCCGGCGCTGTCGAAGATCATGTCTTCCGGCCCGTCCAGCTCGCCGAGGCCGATGGCCCCGACATCGCGGAACCGGTCGTTGACGGCATAGGGCGAGGCCGAGCCGGCGGCGGTTTCCGGGGCCTCCGGCAGCGCAAACCAGGTCGGCGAGACATAGACGCGGGACAGCAGCTTGTGGCGGTTCTTCAGCCAGCGGATATCGACGGCCACCGCCAGCAGCAGCAGCAGGCCCAGCACCAGCGGCGTGGAACCGCTCGGCATGTTGAGGCGGATCAGGCTGTTGGTGACGATGAGCACGATGACCGTGCCGATCACCGCCTTGAACACCGAGCCGCGCCCGCCGCCGAGGCTGACGCCGCCGAGCACCACGGCGGTCAGCACCGTCACCTCAAGGCCGATGCCGGTATCCGGGCCGACGCTGCCGAGGCGGGCGGCATAGAACAGGCCGCCGGTGGCCGCCAGCATGCCGGAGAGCACATAGGTGAGGCACACCGTGCGGCGCACCGCGATGCCGGCATTGTAGGCGGAGCGGCGCGAGCCGCCGACCGCCAGAATATGCCACCCGAACCGCATGCGGCTCAGCACGATGTGAACCAGCACGGCAATGGCGACGAGCAGCACGAAATCGACCGGGATGCCGAACACGCTGCCTTCGCCGAGGAAGTACCACGCGTCGGAATCCGTCATCGTCATCGCCACCTTGCGGGCATAGGCGAGAATGAGCAGATCGACCACGGCGCGCACGACGATGAGCATCGCCAGCGTCGTCAGAAAGGCGCGCAGCCGCAGGTAGCCGATCAGAACGCCGTTGACGAGCCCGACCAGCGCCCCGGTCGCGATCACCGCCGGGATGACGGCAAAGAGCGGCCATTCCAGATAGTTGATGAGCGCAAGCGCGGCGAAGTTGGCCAGCGCGAAGGTGGAACCGATGCTGAGATCGATGCCGCCGGCGAGCATGACCAGCGCCAGCCCGATCGACAGCAGCGCGACCTCGCCGAACTGGCGCGCCAGATCCGTGAAGCCCGCAAGGCTGAAGAAGCCCGGAATGAGCGTGCCGAACAGCGCAAGAACGATGATCAGGAAGGCGAAGGGGATCGCGTTGTCGATCCAGTTCTTCGACAGGATCTCGCCGAGGAGATGGTCCGGCACCAGGCGATAACGCCACTTCGCGTAAGTTTCGAAAGCGGACATGTCGGGGGAACTCGTCGTCGGAGTGGCGCGTGCGAAGGCAGCCTCCGCAGAGAGGCGGCCGCCTTCGGGCGTGGAACCGAGGGGTTGAGTGCCGGGATCGGATCAGAACGGCTGGCTGGCCACGTCTTCCATGGTCCAGCAGGAGTTCGGCCGCAGGCTGGCCTTGGTCACGTCGCGGATCGGGGTATAGATCGCGTAAGGCGCCTGACCGGGCTCCAGTTTGGCCTGCATGACCTGCACGATGGCATCCGTCAGGTCGCGGGCCTGGCCGAAGGCGTCATAGCTGACATAGCCGCTGAAGGTGCCGTTGCCGATCGCCTCGCAGGCCGGCTTCTGGCCGCCGCCGTTGGTGAAAAGGCGGATGCTGTCGCCCTTGCCGGCCTCGCGGATGGCCGCGGCCACGCCGGCATCCATCACTTCCCACAGGCCCACATAGGCGCACAGATCCGGGTTCTGCTTGATCACGGTGGAGGCCACCGCATGGGCCTTGGTCGCATCCCAGTCGGCCGACTGGCTGGAGACCACCTTGATATCCGGATGGTCCGCCAGCGTATCTTCGATGGCGCTCATGGTGATGGCGTTGTTGGGATTGGTCGGCGTGCCCTGCATGATGGCGATCTTGCCGCTGCCGCCGTTCTTCGGGCTGCAGGCCTCGATGGCCATCTTCGCCTGATGCTGGCCGACCTCGTACCAGTTCACGCCGACATAGGCATCCGTGGTCGCCACCGACTTCAGATTGATCTGGATGACGCGGATGCCGGCCTTCTGGGCCTGCTTGAGCAGGCGGGCATAGACCTGCATGTCGGGGTTGTGGACGATGAGCAGGTCGGGCTTTTCGCTGATGAGGGTGGTCAGCGCCTGCGCGCCGGCATCGCTGCTCCAGTTGGGATCGCGGATGGAGAAGTCGTAGCCGAGCCGCCTGGCCTGCGTTTCCATGCCCTTCGCCCACACCTGCGGCAGGTCGAAGCTCATGGCGAGCGGCAGAAACACCACCTTCTTGCCCTTCAGCGCCTCGTAATAGGCCGGCGCAAGGCCGTCGTCGAACTGGGCGGCGCGGGCGCTGCCGGCCGCAAGGCCGGCAACCATCAGGGCAGCCAGCGTGGCTTTCAGGAACGTGCGCATGGTTTTCCTCCCGGTCCGCGCAGGACCGTTGTTTTTATGAGTGGGAGTGCCGGAATTCGGGTCGCTCAGATATCGCCCTGCTGGGCGGTCTGCTCGTCGCGCGGGTTGGCGATGCTGTCGACGATGATGGCCAGCAGCAGCACGGCGCCCTTCACGAGGTTCTGCACGGTGAAGGACATGTCGAGAATGGTCATGCCGTTGAGCAGGATGCCGATGAGCAGCGTGCCGACGATGACGTTGCGCACGCCGCCGCGCCCGCCGCTGAGGCCGATGCCGCCCAGCACCACGACCAGAATGACGTCGTAGACCATGGTCGACTGCGCCACGCGGATGTTGACGGTCGCCAGCAACGAGGCCGTGATCATGCCCGCGGCAAAGGCGATGACCGACGAGATCAGATATTGCAGCATCGCCATCGGCCGCACCGGAATGCCGGTGATGCGGGCGGCTTCGCGGTTGTCGCCCATGGCGAAGATATAGCGGCCGGCGCGGGTGAAGCGCAGAAAGGCGAAGGCGGCGAGCGCGACGATGGCAAACCAGACCACCGGCAGCGGAATGCCGAGAACCGAGCCGGACAGCGCCCGGAGCCAGCCGGCATCGGCCGGCAGGTAGAGCACGTCGAGATCGACGAGAAAGAGCCGCCCGAAACCGTAGATGACGGTCGACATCGCCAGCGTGGCGAAGATCGCCGGCACCTCGACATAGGCCACCAGAAAGCCGTTGATGAGGCCGACCGCCGCCGCAAAGCCGAGCCCGGCCAGCACCGAAGGCAGTGCCGCCGTACCGGCGTTCATCAGCGCGATGGTCCACGCCGTGGACATGGCCATGGTGGTGACCATGGCAAGGTCGATGCCGCGGCCGATGACGACGATGCCCATCGCCACGCCGAGAATGCCGAGGATCGACACGTTCTGCAGCAGCGACAGCAGGTTATCGGCCGCCAGAAAGCCCGGCAGCACGGCGGCGAAGATGAGGAAGAACACCACCGCAATCAGCAGGACGATGCTCTCCTGCGTGATGGCAAAGCGCGGCAATGCGGATCGCGCCCGGACCGAACGGGTCTCCGGCATCAGAAGCCTCCCATGTGTGCGGGAGCACCGGCGCCGCATGGCCGCGCCTGCCGGGCCTTTCCGGCCCTGACCGCGATGGGTCACCCTTGTTCTTGAAACAAGGCTTACAGGAAGCCATCTTGTCTGACAAGTAGGCAAGTTGCCTGTCATGTGAATTGGCTTGCATCCCATCGCGGCTCGCCACTATCTTGGCAGGCAGGGTTTAGCCGAGGGATCACCGACAACCATGAGCCGCATTACCGGCATCGACCGGCGTCTCAATCCGCCGCGCAGCTACGCCAGCAAGGTGGCCGACATCCTGCGCGACGAGATTCAGCGCGGCGTGTTCCGCCCCGGCGAGCGGCTGCCGACGGAAGTGGTGCTGAGCGAGACCTTCGGGGTGAGCCGGGCGGTGATCCGCGAGGCCATCTTCGCGCTGAAGCAGGACGGGATTCTGGAGAGCTATCAGGGCCGCGGCATCTTCGTGGCCGAGGCGCCTCCGGAACTGACCTTTCGCCTTGCCCATGCGGAACTGAACGACAGCGACGAGATCGACCGCGTCTTCGAATTCCTGCTGGCGCACGAGGCCGCGGCGGCCTCTCTGGCGGCGGAGCGGCGCACGCCGGCCGATCTGGAGCGCATCCACGGCGCGCTGGAGGCCATCGACGCGGCTATCCGCTGCGGCGAGAACGGCATCGAGCAGGACATGGCGTTCCACTCGGAGATTCTGGCGGCGACCAAGAACCATCTGTTCGTGTCGTTCGGCGCGTTTCTGGAAAACCGCGTGCGCCACGTCATCCGCGAGGCGCGCACCAACAGCTCGCGCAAGGGCCTGACGCGGCAGGTGCAGGACGAGCACCGCGCGATTTTCGAGGCCATTTCCGCCGGCGACAAGGATGCCGCACGCATTGCCGCCGAAACGCACCTGAAGAATGCCGCCCAGCGGCTCCGGGTCTATCGCACGCCGGAATGAGAGCGCCGCAGCCGGAACATGACGGCGCCGCGGCCGGGCGGGTCCTGCGCGGGTTTTGCCCGCGCAGGAGACACGTTCAGAGACCGAAGGCCGCGTGCAGGCGCCTGTCCTGCGCCTGATAGGCGGCGCGGGCGGCAAGGGCGGCTTCCATGTCCACCGGCTCGAAGCGGGCCGTCTGGTTCGGCTGAAGCTGGCCGATGTGGTCCATATCGGCCGAAATCACCGTCCCGACCATGAAGTAGCCGCCG
>NZ_DAISHT010000029.1:0-18835 GCF_036822375.1 Pseudoxanthobacter sp.
CGCGCCCGACTGACCGGCACCATAGGCGGCCGGGCGCCGCCCGTCCACCCGGCCGGCGTTCACAAAGCGCCGCACGCGGCGCGGGCCGCTTCAGGCCGCAAACGACGACCGTGCCATGTGGCGGCGGTGCGCCACGGCGACGGTGAGCACCACAACCGCGCCGAACTGGTGCGCCAGCCCCAGCGACAGCGGCACCACATGGATGAGCGCCAGAATGCCCAGCACCGCCTGCGCCAGCACCGCCGCCAGCAGCAGCACCGCGCCGGCCGCCGCCGGGGTGGCCCGCGCCCGCCACATCTGGGCCAGCGCCAGCACCACCACGCCATAGGCAACCATGCGGTGGTCGAACTGCACGGTGAGCGGATTCTCAAACAGATTGCGCCACCAAGGCGCCTGCACCAGCAGCCCTTCGGGCACAAGGGCACCGTCGATGAGAGGCCAGGTGTTGTAGGTCCACCCTGCCCTCAGGCCCGCCACCAGACCGCCGAGGAAGATCTGCACCAGCACCGCCGCCACGATGACGCTGCCGAGCCGGCGCACGCCCGCCGGCGCCGGCGCCCCCTGCCGCACCGGCCGCAGCCCTTCCGCCACCCACACGATGGCCGCCAGCAGCAGGCAGGCGAAGGTGAGGTGGATGGCCAGACGATACTGGCTGACCTCCGTGCGCTCCACCAGCCCCGAGGCCACCATCCACCAGCCGACGAACCCCTGAAGGCCGCCGAGCGCGAACAGCCCCGCCATGGGCCAGCGCAGCTGCCGGGGCAGGTAGCCGCGTGCGAGGAAATAAACGAACGGCACGGCAAACACCACGCCGATCAGCCGCCCGAGCAGGCGGTGGCTCCACTCCCACCAGAAGATGAACTGGAAACCGGCCAGATCCATGTCCGGGTTGAGGATGGAGAACTGCGGGATCTGCTTGTACTTCTCGAACTCTTCCTGCCACTCGGCCAGAGACAGCGGCGGAATCGTGCCGTGCACCGGCTTCCACTCGGTGATGGAAAGGCCGGAGCCGGTCATGCGCGTGGCCCCGCCGACAACGACCATGGCGATGATCATCACCGCCACCACCCAGAGCCAGATGCGCACGGCGTTCTGCCGGCGCTGGCGGGTGATGTTGGCAGCCACCCCGTCGAGGGGCCGGCCGGCGGCGGCCGGCGCGCGGGGTGAGGAAGCGTTCTGAGGTGTCATTTCTGAGATTTCACGCAGTCGGTCGCACCCGGCGGTGAAGAACCGGGCCGGGCCTATATAGCGGCTCGCGCCCGCCGGCAGCAACGCCCCGGGCCCACGCAAAACGGCCGGGCAGAGCCCGGCCGGCGACAGGACGACAGAAAACTGCGGACCGCCGCCGCCCTCACGCGGCGCGGGCGAACCGCGCCGTGGCGGCCACCGCCGGCGTGCCTGCCGGGGCGGCCGGCAGATCGCGCACCGGGCAGCCCTCGATGGCGGCGACCGTCACCGGCCGGCGCGTGGCGCTCGTCAGCCGGTCGAAAGCCGCCTGAACGCCCGGAGCGCAGGCATCGCGGTCGGTCGCCAGCACGATGCCTTCCACCGGCCCGGAAACGCGGGCGGCAAGACGGTCGATATCGCTCGGCGGCAGGTGGATCACCACCCGGTCATAGGCATGAACCAGAGCCTCGATGACCGCATCGAGACGCTCGGACGCCACGCCCAGATCGTCCGGGCAGCCGGCCAGCACATGGAACCGGCGCTGCGGATCGCGGGCGATCACCTCGGCAAACGAAACCTCGCCGGCCAGCAGACCGCCGAAGCCCAGCGCATTGGCCGGGCGCGGGGCCTGCAGTTCGCCGGTCAGATCGATCAGCACCGCAGGGGTTTCTTCGGCCGCGGAAGAGGCCATCCGCGCCACCTGCGCCGAGGCCTCCGTGCCGCCGACGCCGATCACCGCCAGACAGTGCAGCGCGCGGTGATCGTGGCCGCCGGTCCAGAAGCGCTCGCCGCCCTGTTCGGCCCGGCGACGGCCGGCCGGCTTGCCGCGGGTGGGCACGCGCACATCGACCGGCACCGCGCCGACCACAGGCGGGGCGGAGGGAACGGAAATCATGTCGCCAAAGGCCGCGGCCGCCCGTGCCCGCCGGCGCAGGAACAGCCCGGTCAGCGCCGCGGCTGCCGCCCCGGCAAGGGCGGCAAGGCCGCCGACCAGTCCGGCACTGCGCGGGCCGGCAACCGCCGCCGGCGCCACGATGCGCGCCGCGGCATCGCTCGGCGCCGAAGAGGCCAGCGAAACGTAGGTATCGAGCACGGCATTGAGCGCCGTCGCGGCCGCCGACGGATTGTCGGCCGCCAGCGACAGCGACACCGTTTCGCTGGTCGAGGGGCTGACCGACAGCGCGGCGCCGAGCGCGGAAACCCGCCGCTCCTCCACCGCCGTGGTGGCCGGCAGGCCGCCGTCATCCACGGAAAAGAGACGCGCGGCGAGATTGTCCGGCACCAGAATATCGTCATCGAGCCGGGCGGCTGCCTCGGCATTGAGGCGGCGGATCACGGTGCGCAGAAACTCGGGCGAATGCAGCATCTGGCTTGCGGCGGCCACGCGCGCCGCGCGCCCGGCCGCATCGTCGCTGCCCTGCGCAACGGCCAGACGCGCCGTCGCGGTCGCAACCGGAATCATCCGGTCGAGGGCAGTGTAGCCGGTCAGCCCGACCGCAAGGGCAGCAGCCGCCATCCAGCCGGCGCCATGCGGCAGGCGGGCAGCCCTCATCGGGATACCCTTCGTCGCCTGCGCCCCGCGGATCGGTGCTCCGACGGTGAGATCGACCATGTGCCGCGACTCCACCTTTGCTGCTGAAAGCCAAGGTGCCCTGCCGCGGTAAGCGCCGGGTTAACGTCCCGCCCCGCGCCGGGGCAACGCAGCCGGCACGGTTAACGGATTGCAGAGGGGGAAAATGCTGGCCGGGCGGCCGCCAATAGTCGCCGTCACCTGAAGAGAGGCTCCGTACACCTTTGCGGCGGCAGACCGTACAAAATAAAAAGGCCGCTCGCAAAGCGACAGCGGCCTTTATTGGTCTTCAGAGTGGCGCCTCCTTTCGGAGAAGCGCGGCGCTTATTTATCGCTGCCACACTTTCGCCGTCAGTGGTTAACCAACAATACAGGCATGCAGAAAATGCAGGGCTGCGATTGCCGCACCGGCCATGCCTGCGCCGGCAGCCGGCGGTTAACCGTGTCGCGCGAAAGCCCTGGCACCGGCACCGCCGGCGGGCCGGACGGGCTTGCCTGTGGCTTGCCGGCTTCCGCCCGCCGCGTTGCCGGGCGGGCGGAAGCGGCCTGCGCTCAGGTGCCGGCCGCCACGGCCGCCCGCGCCGCGGCACGGCGGGAAAGGCCCATGGCGAGCATGGCGACGGCTGCCACCGCCGCCGGCAGGGCCACGACGAGGAACATCGCCGGCAGCCCCCAGCCGAGCGCCAGCATGGCGCCGCCCATCATGCTGCCCAGCACCGAGCCGGTGCGGCCCACGGCGTTGGTCCACGACACGCCGGTGGCCCGGCTGGTGGTGGGGTAGTAGGCCGCCGACAGCGCATTGAGGCCGACCTGCGAACCGGAAACGCAGAAGCCCGCGCCGAAAACTGCCGCGCCCACCAGCAGCGGCGAGGCCGTGAGGCTGCCGATGAGCGCCACGAACACCGCGCCCAGCCCGTAGGACAGTGCGAGGATGACGGGCGGGTTGTGGCGGTCCATCAGCCGGCCGAGGATGATGGCACCGATGGTGCCGCCGACCTGGAACAGCACGGTGATGAGCGAGGCCGCCTTCAGCGAGGCGCCGGTGGCGTTGATGATGGTCGGCAGCCAGCTCGACAGCAGATAGATGATGAGCAGGCTCATGAACGCGCTCAGCCACAGCAGCAGCGTGCCGCGCAGGAGTTCGGCGGTGAAGAGCTGGCTCACCGGCGAGCCCGGGTGGTGGTGCACACCGGTGAAGGTGGCGCCGTTCAGCTCTGCCGCCGGCGCAATGCGGCCGAGGCTGCGGGCGATGCGGGGTTCCTGCCCGCCCTTCAGTACCAGAAAGCGCACCGATTCCGGCAGCAGCGCGGCGAGGAACGGCACCAGCACCAGCGGCACCAGACCGCCGAGCATGAGCACCGAGCGCCAGCCCCACAGATCGACCATGTAGGCGGCGAGGAAGCCGCCCAGCGCCGAGCCGATGGTGAAGCCGCAGAACATGGTGGTGACGAGGAAGGAGCGGCGCTGCTCGGGACAATATTCCGCCGTCAGGGTGACGGTGTTGGGCATGGCGCCGCCAAGACCGAGGCCGGTGAGAAAGCGCAGCACCACCAGCATTTCCACCGAGGTGGAGAAGGCGGACGCCAGCGTCATGATGCCGAAGATGGCGCAGGTGGCCACCAGCAGCGTCTTGCGGCCGAAGCGGTCGGCAAGCGGGCCGAACAGGAAGGCGCCGGCCATCAGGCCGAACAGCCCGGCGCCGAACAGCGGCGCCAGCGCCGCCGCCGAAAGCCCCCACTCGTGGCGGATGGCCGGGGCGATGAACCCGATGGCCGCCGTATCGAACCCGTCGATGGCGACCACCAGAAAGCAGAGCACCAGAATGAGGCCCTGATAGCGGGAGAACGGATGGCTGTTGATGAAGTCCTGCACGTCAACGGCACGTGGCTTCATGTGTGTTTCCTCCGGCGATGGTTGTTTCTTGTTGTGCGGGCGCTGTTTTCAGGCCGTTGCGGAAAGTGCGGGCATCGCCGCCGGCACGGCGCCGAACGATCCCTCCATGCCGGAGCCGCCATAGAGCCAGTCGACGCTGTCGTACCAGTCTTCAGGGCTTCTGGAGCGCATGATGGCGTTGCGCAGAGCGGCGTGGGCGCCGGCCGGGTGATAGATGTTCTCGCCGATCCAGCGCGATTGCAGTTGCACCCGCGCGGTGCGCAGCCGGCGCTTTTCCTGATAGCGCGCAAAGGCGGTGGCGATGTCGCCGGCTGCGCCGAGTTCGCCGGCAAGGCACACGGCGTCTTCCATGGCCATGCAGGCGCCCTGTGCAAAATATTGCAGCATCGGATGGGCGGCATCGCCCAGCAGCACCACCCGGTCCTGCTGCCAGCCGGAAACCGGCTCGCGGTCGCACAGCACCCACTGCTTCCAGTCGCGGCCGTGGTCGATGATCTTCAGCGCCTGCTCGTTGACGTGCCCGAAGCCGCGGCGCACCTCCTCAAGGCTGACAGGACGGCCGGCGACGGGCTCGGGCGCATCGTTGTGGCAGGTGACGACGAGGTTGAACACCTTCCAGCCCGACAGCGGATAATGCACGATGTGACACTTCGGGCCGGCCCACAGCGTGGCAGCGTTCCAGCGCAGATCCTCCGGCATCAGTTCGGTCGGAATGACCGAGCGATAGGTGGTGTGGCCGGAAACGCGGGGGGCGCCGTCGCCCACCACCTTCCTGCGAATGGCCGACCACAGCCCGTCGGCGCCGATCAGGGCCGCGCCGGTCACGGTGCTGCCATCGGCCAGCGTCACCGTCACGCTGCTGCCGTCCTGCACATAATCGCGCACGTCGCTGGAGGTACGCAGTTCGATGAGCGCGCTTTCGCGCGCGGTGCGCAGCAGCACGCCGTGCAGGTCGCCGCGGTGGATGACGCCGTAGGGGTTGCGAAAGCGTGCGCGGAAGCCGTCGCCGAGCGGAATGCGGGTAATTTCCTCTGCCGTGATGGCATCCATCAGCCGCAGGCTGTCGATGTAGACCGCCAGTGCGCGCGCCTTGTCGCCCACGCCCAGCCAGTCGAACGCATGAAAGGCGTTGGGGCCGAGCTGGATGCCGGCGCCGATCTCGCCCAGCACCGGCGCCTTTTCCAGCACCAGCGAGCGGATGCCCTGCCGGGCCAGCCCCAGCGCCGCAGCAAGGCCGCCGATGCCGCCGCCGGCAATCAGGATCGGATATTTCTGGTTCATGTGGCTCTCACTCCCGTTCGGCCGCGTCTGTGCGGGCCTTGTCGTCTTGTGCGGTTTCCCGCTGGCAGATTTTCCGCTGGCAGGATTTTCCGCTGGCAGGGTTTTCCGGCCGGCAGAGTTTTCCGTCCGGTGCGCGCGGGGGCGGCCGGTGGCGCCCCCGCCGGGGAGTGGCAAGCGCCACTCAGGCTTCCGCGTCGCTCTGGCGGGCGGGGTGGGCGTCGCTGAACGCCGGCAGGGCCTCGCAGGCCGCCCGCAGCGCCCGCAGCCGCGGCATCGCTGCAGTGTCGACGCCGAAGCGGTCGGCCGAGAACATCTGCGGCACGAGGCAGATCTCGGCGAGGCCGGGCGTGTCGCCGAAGGCGAACGGCCGCTGCAGCTCGCGCGCCAGCAGGCCCTCGCAGGCAGCAAGGCCCTCGCCGATCCAGCGCCGGCACCAGCCGTCCAGCGCCTCCTGTCCGGCGCCGAAGCGGCTCTTCAGGTCGTCGAGCACGCGCAGGTTCTGCAACGGGTGGATGTCGCAGGCGATCGCAAGCGCAAACGCCCGCGCCTTTGCCCGCGTCAGCGCATCCGCCGGCAGCAGCGCCGGGCCGGGCACGGTCTCGTCCAGCCACTCGACGATGGCGAGCGACTGCGTCAGCACCGCCCCTGCGCCGGTTTCAAGCGCGGGCACGAGCGCCTGCGGGTTGAGCGCGCGATAGGCCGCGCTCTTCTGCTCGCCGCCGCCGCGGCGCAGATGCACCGGGCGGAATTCCGGCGCCACGCCCTTGAGATTGAAGGCGATGCGGCAGCGGTAGGCCGCCGATGAACGGAAATAGCCGTGGAAGATCATTCCGCCGGCTCCACGCGCAGCGCGACGGGGGCGAGGCCCTCGATTTCGCCGTGGATGACATCGCCGGCCACCACAGGCCCCACGCCCGCCGGCGTGCCGGTGAAGATGAGATCGCCCGGCGCGAGGTGATAGAAGTGCGACAGGTGGCTGACGAGTTCTTCCACCGACCAGACGAGGTCGGACAGGCGGGCATCCTGCTTCACCGTGCCGTTGACGGCGAGGCTGATGCGCTGGGTGCCGACGGCGAATTCCGCCGCGCGGGTGATGGGGGCCATCACCGCCGACTGCTCGAAATCCTTGCCCAGATCCCACGGCCGCTGCCTGGCGCGGGCGGCCAGCTGCAGGTCGCGGCGCGTCATATCGAGGCCGGCGGCATAGCCGAAGACCGCGGCGCCGGCGGCCTCCGGCGGCACCTTCCACGCCGGCGCGCCGATGGCGATCACGAGTTCCATCTCGTAGTGATAATTCTCCGTGCCCGGCGGATAGGGCACAGCCGCCCCGCTCTGCACGATCGCCAGCGGCGATTTGGTGAAATAGAACGGCGCCTCGCGGTCCACCTCCACACCCATTTCCCGGGCGTGCTCGGCATAATTGCGGCCGACGCAGAAGATGCGGTGCACCGGATAGGCGGCCTTTTCGCCGGCCACCGGCACGGCGGGAAAATCGGGCGAGGGAAACAGGCGGGCGTCGCTGGCGACGGTATCAGACATCGGGATCTTCCTCTGGAGGATGGAGACTGGATTCCGGGCAACGGAACAGCGTTCGCCCCTCCCCCGCACGGCGGCGGATGGCGTGGCTGTCCGTGGCCGCCGGCGGAAAGCGCCGGCGGGGCAATCGGGTGAAAGCGGGCGTCAGGCCGCCGCTGCGGCCAGCACGCCGGTGGCGTGCATCAGCGCCGCCGTCCACAGCCGCGGCGTTTCGGCCGCCGCCACCGGCGGCCCCTCGCCGGCCTGAACCGGCACCTGCCAGCCGGCGGCATCGAGATCGCGCCATTCCGCATCGAGATGGGCGTGGGCATGGGTACACAGGTTGCGCAGCGCCGCCGCCGGCAGGGTTGCCGCCCGGGCCATGGCCTCGGCCGGCACGGGCGCCGCCTCGCTGCCCTCCGGCTCAAGGCCGGTGCGGGCAAAGGCGATGGCGTTGGCAAGGCTGCGGGCCCCGCAGCCGATGGCCGCCGCCGCCGCCCGCAGCCGCCCGCCGTGCGCCCCGTCCAATGCGGCATCGGGCAGGCCGGCAAGCGCGCGGGCAAAGGCGGCAATGGCGCGGCGGGCCTGCAGCAGATCGCCGGCCGGCCGGCCGCTCACGGCGTATCGGCCCCGATATGGCTGCGGGCAAAGTGCAGCCGCTCCATGATCGGCGCATCGGAGAAGCGGAACAGATCGAACGCCTGCTCCGCCCACAGCGACCACGGCACCCACGAGGGCACGACGAACATGTCGCCCTTCTCCAGCCGGTGCTCTGTGCCGCCCAGCACCACGCCGCCGCGGCCCTCGAACACCTGAAACACGCTGGAGCCCACCTCGCGCCGCTGCGGCGTGGCGCTGCCGGGCCGCAGGCGGTGGAATTCGGCGCGGATGGTGGGCATCACATCGCCGCCGGTGGTGGGATTGACATAGCGGATCGCCGCGTGGCCGGGCGCGGCGGTTGCCGGGAAACCCTCGTCCTCAAGGGCAAGCTGGCTGGCCAGCGCGCGGTCGGTGTGCTCCCAGCGATAGGCGCCGATGGGGGAACTGACGGTGTTTTCCAGCCCGGAAAGCGGGCGCAGGCCCGGGTGGCACCACAGCCGCTCGCCGCGCGACAGCGCCGGCGTGGCATAATCGGTGACGCGGTCGGAGCCGAACTCGAAGAAGCCGACGTCGTTCTGGTAGGAGAACGGAATGTCGAGGCCGTCGATCCACGCCATCGGCTTGTCGGAGGTGTTGTGATGGCCGTGGAAGTTCCAGCCCGGCGTCAGCAGAAAATCGCCGCGGCTCATGCGCACCGGATCGCCGTTGACGACGGTCCACACCCCCTCGCCCTCCACCACGAAGCGGAACGCATTCTGCGAATGGCGATGCTCCGGCGCGGTCTCCCGGGGGCCGAGATACTGGATCGCCGCCCACAGCGTGGGGCTCACATAAGGCCGGCCGCCGAGGCCGGGATTGGCGAGGCCGATCGCCCGCCGCTCGCCGCCGCGCCCCACCGGCACCAGCGCGCCGGAGCGCTCGGCAAGCGGCAGCAGATGGGACCATTTCCACACATGCGGCACGGCCTTCGGCCGGGGATGCACGGGCATCAGGTCGTCGATCTGAGTCCACAGCGGAATGAGATGCTCAGCCTCGAAGCTGGCATAGAGCGCCCGCAGGGCCGGACTGTCTTCCGGCTGCATGGCATTGGCGCCTGACATGGCACCGGATGCGGCACAGGCCGGCGGCACAGCGGCCGCGTCGGGGCGGATTTCGGACAGGGCCTCTGTCATCGGCGCATCCTCTTTTATCGATATTGTTCTTATATGACGTATACTGATAGTAAGTATGCTTGTCAATAATCGAAAACAGGATTTGCGCCGGATCGCTTGCCGGTGGGGATTGCGGCGGGTAGCGTCCGCTGTGCCCGATCGTGCAAAAGAGCTGCCATGACCGATATTTCCGTGCTCCCCGGCCACCTCATCCGCCGCCTTCAGCAGATTGCGGTTGCCGTCTTCACCAGCCGGATGGCCGAAGCGGGGCTGGATCTGACGCCGGTGCAGTTCGGCGCGATGGCGACGCTGGAGCTGCACCCGCGCATCGATCAGGCGACGCTCGCCGGCCTTGTGGCCTACGACCGGGTGACGCTGGGCGGTGTGGTGGACCGGCTGGTGGCAAAGGGGTTCCTGACCCGCACCGTCAGCCCCAGCGACCGGCGCGCGCGGGTGATCGACCTCACGCCCGACGGGCGCGCGGTGCTGGAGCGGGCAAGGCCGGCGGTGGCGCTGGTGCAGGACGATATCCTGCAGGGGCTGGCGCGGGACGAGCGCGAAACCTTCATGCGCCTGCTCACCAAGGCGACGGAAGCCGGCAATGAGCTGAGCCGCGCGCCGCTGCGCACGGTCGACGAAGGCTGAACGCCCGACGAAGGCTGAATCGCCGCGCGGCCCGCAGCCGCCGGCGGGGTTTCAGGCAGCAGCCGGGTTTCAGGCCGCCGCCTGGTGGCCGGCGAGACGGGCGGCGAGTTCTGCGGCCACGAGTTCCGCATGGGCCGTCACTTCCGGCAGCCCCATCAGCTCCCCGAAGGTGCCGCGCGCCAGCGGGCCGGCGATGAAAAGGTTTTCACAGACCTGCCCGTCGCAGCCGACGGCACGGGCCGTGCGCGTGGTGGCAAGGCCGAGCCCGGTCGGATCGAGGCCCACGAGCCCGGCGCCGGCAAGGCTCGCCACCACCGGATTGCGGCACACGATGTCACCGTGGGCCGGGCCGGTGGCCACCACGACCGCATCGAAGCAGCCCTGCTGAAGGGCCTGCGTGCCGCGCGGGCGCCAGCGCACGGTCAGCCCGCCGGCCTGCGCGGCAGCGCCGGCCAGATAGCCGGCCCGCAGATCGAACAGCCCCTCGCCCGCCCGTCGCTCCAGAACGCCGGCGACCTGCGGGGCGATGCGGAAGCGGTGGACATCCCAGAACACCCGCAGGTGCCGCGCCACGCGCAGCCGCGCCTGCGGCGACAGCGCCTGCCAGATGGCCTGCCCGTCGTTGCGCACGCGGTCGAGCACCGCCTGCCAGGGCACGCCGGCGGCCGCCGCCTCGCGCACCGTGGCCCGCACCGTGCGCACCAGCGCGCTCGCCCTGTGCACCGGCCGGGCGGTGAAATCGCCGAACGGCTCCAGACACGCCGTCGCCTGCTCGCGGGAGCGCAGCCCGCGGCGCGACAGCGCCGTGACGGGTGCGCGATGGCCGCGCGCATCCAGTGCCGCCACCACATCGGCCATGGTCAGGCCGCTGCCGACGATCAGCACCCGGTCGTCGCGGCCAATGGCATCCGCCAGCCCCGGATCGGTGGCGCAGGCGAAAAAGCCCGGCGCGCCGTGAAGCGGGGCCAGCGCGGCCGGCACAGCCGGCGCGGGATGAGAGGTGGCCAGCACCAGCGCGCCGGCCTGCAACGCGGTGCCATCCTCCAGCACGATGCGGAAACCGCAGCCGTCCGGCACGGCCGCGCCAGCCCGCTGCCGCACATGGCGCACCCGGCCGGCGGCCAGCAGCGGCTGCAACTGCGCGGCCACGAACGCACCGAACAGCGCCCGGCTGGGAAACCGCGCCCCGGCCACGATCTCATCGGCATCCTGCTCCGGCCGCGCCTCCAGCCAGCGCTGGAACGCGCCGCGGTCGGCGGTGGAAAGGCACATGCGCCGGGCCGGCACGTTGGTGCGGTGGCAGCGCTCGGCGGCGCTGTAGGCAAGGCCGGCGCCCAGCACCGCGCGGGGCTCCACGATCACGACCGGCGCAGAGCCGGCCGGCCGCCGGTGGGCGAGATGCCACGCCACCGCCGCGCCGGTGAAGCCGCCGCCGATGATGACCACCGGCTGTTCCGTCCGCTCCGCCTGCGACATTCCCGCATCCTTCCCCGAGAGAGGGCCCGCACGCCGCGCCACGCAGGCTGCGGCGGCCATCGGTGAAACGAACCATGGGCGAAACAGCCCATGGGGGCTGTCGATACGGCATCTTATAATCTATTCAATCAATAGACAATATCGCACTTGACGAAAGCCGGTCGCATCGCGCGATTGCCCGCATTTCCGCCGGAATTGAAAAATCCATCCCGGGCGGTCGCGGAGCGGGACCGAATGCCGGGGCGGAGCGCGGGGCGGAATACGTCCTGCACCCGCCGCAAAAAAAGCAGGCCGGACCTGCTTTCGCAGCCCCGGCCTGCTCCCCCCTTTTCCGTCCGCCCGGGCCTCGCGTCGGTTCCCGCCATGGCCCGTCGCGGATCGCGGCGGCACCCGTGGCGCGGAGGAAACGACGGTCGTGCAGCGCCGCCATCCCGGCGCCGGGCAAACGCACAGACAGCGGCACGGCGGGCTTCTGCCCGGCATGATGCCGCGCCTGTCAGCGGATTGTTCGTCCGCACATCGTCGGACCGTAGTCGGCGACGGAATGACGGGTCTTGCCATTTTATACAGGGCAGGCACGATGACCCGGAGTGACGTGCACAAGCCGGCTGCCGCAGCCGGTCCGGATCGGGGGCAGCAGCATGGAGACGCTTTTCTCACGTCAGTCCGGGCTGGGGCCGCTGGCAGCCATGCTGGCAGCGGAAAAGGGGCCGTACACCCTCGCCCGGCTGGTGCAGCAGAGCGGGGCGGAACTGCGGCCCGACGCGCCGAGCCGGCCGCTGGCCTTCGCCGCCCACTCGGCCCTGTTCGAGCAGGCCGCCAGCCATTGCGGCAGCGTCGCCTTCGGCCTGCACGTCGGCCTCGGCATGCAGCCGGCCGATTTCGGCCCCCTGATCGGCTTTGCCCAGTCCGCCCCCACGCTGGCCGAATCCATCCGCCGCATCTGCCGGCTGTCGGCGCTGCAATGCAACGCGATGCAATTCGCCCTGGACCTGACGGACGAGCGCGCGGTGTGGAGTTTCGCCTATCACCCGCGCGCCGGCAGCGGCCACCGCCAGCACGCCCTGCATGTGCTGCCTGCCATGATCCGGCTGCTGCAGCCATGCCGCTCAGGCCGCGCCGGACAGATCGGGGTGACGCTTGCCGACCGGCATCCCGGCCTGGCCCTGGCGGTCGCCGACGTGTTGCAGGCGGATGTGCAGACCGGCGCGCCGCGCTGGGGGGTAACCTTTCCGCGGGCGTGGGCGCGGCGCGCGCCCGCCGCGCCGCCGCGCCGCGCCAGCCTCATCGATGTGCAGCAGCACTATTGCCCCCGCCTGCCCCGCTCGGCCGCCGAGGCGGTGGGGCTGGTGCTGGAACCGATGGTGGCGCAGGGGCGGGCCGGCCTCGACGAGGCGGCCTTCCGCCTCGGCAGCTCGCGCCGGCGGCTGCAGAGCCGCCTCCGCCGCGAGGGCTGCCACTTCCGCGATATCGTGGCCGAGGTGCGCATGGCCCGCGCGCGGGTGCTGCTGGCCGACGAGACGCTCAGTCTGGTGGAAATCGCCCTTTCGCTCGGTTACGCCGACCAGCCGCATTTCAGCCGCGCCTTCAGCGCCCGCACCGGCCTGCCGCCGGGCGACTGGCGCCGCCGCAACGCTGCCTCGCCCGCCGGCAGGCCGCAGCAGCCCGGCGGGCGCGCGGCTCAGGCGGCCGAATATTCGTAAATGTCCTCTTCCTGCGCGTTGTGGATATTCACCAGCGCATTCAGGCTTTCGATGGTGCGCTGAGCATCGCGGATCAGGTAGCGGTCGGCATCGGCGGCCGTCAGCCCGGCCGAAAGCCGTTGCAGCAGCCGGGCCTGATGGAAAATCTCGCGGTGGGCCCGGCTCATCGCGCCAAGGCCGCGCCGCTCGGCCAGAAGCGCCGAAAGCCGGGGATAGACGACGCTCTCGTCATCCTGCTCGTGCGGCACGATCTGGCCGGCGACGAGGGCATCGGCCTCCGCGATCAGTGCCACCGCCGCTTCCGGCGCGGCATCGTCCAGGGCATCGGCGATTTCCCGCAGCCGGTCGAGTGCCTCGCCAAGGCGCTCGTGGCCCTCGCGCAGCGCCGTCACATCGGCCGCCGGCACGCCCGGCCGGGACAGGCCGAGGCCGCCGGAAAGGGCCCGCAGGGCGTTGAGGATGACCGCAACGTCGATGACCTCCTGCAACAGCGCGCCGGCCACCGGCGTCAGCCAGCCCATGGCCGCCGCCGCCATGGCAACGCCCGAAAGCCCCATGCCGGCAACGATGCTCTGCAGCGCGATGCGGCGGGTGCGCCGGGCAATGGCCACCGCATCGGCCACACGGTCCACCCGGTCGACGAGGATGACCACGCTCGCCGCCTCAGACGAGGCGCTGGCCCCGCGCGCGCCCATGGCGATGCCCACGTCGGCCATGGCCAGCGCCGGGGCATCGTTGATGCCGTCGCCGACCATCACCGTGGGGTTGCTGCGCTGCTCGCTGGCCACGGCCTCCACCTTGTCGGCCGGCACCCGCTCGGCCAGCACGGCATCGAGGTCCAGCGCCGCGGCAATGGTCTCGGCCGAATCCGCGCGGTCGCCGGTGACCATCATGATGCGCGCCACGCCGCCGGCCCGCAGCGCCTGCACGGCCCGCGGCGTCTCGCGCCGCAGTTCGTCGGCCAGCAGCAGCGCCCCGACGACGCGGCCGTCAAGGGAAACGAACACGCTGAGGGCAGACCGCCAGCTTGCCCGCCGGAGCGCCCGCAGGGCCCAGTCCTCCGCCGCACTGGCGCCGCCGACGAGCTGCCACGAACCGGCCACCACCCGCACCGCCCCCACCTGCCCCTCAAGCCCGGAACCGGGCGTCTCGCGCACCTCTCCCGGCACCTCAAGGGCAAGGCCGCGGGCCGTCGCGGCACTCACGATGGCCTGCGCCACCACATGGCGCGAGGCCTGCTCCAGCGAGGCGGCCCGTTGCAGCACCGTGTCGGCAGCCACACCGGGGGCGGCCTCCACCGCCACCAGCCGGGCGCCGCCCACGGTGAGCGTGCCGGTCTTGTCGAACATGACGGTGTGGGTGCGGGCCAGCGCCTCCAGCGCCGCACCGCCCTTGATGAGGATGCCGCGCCGCGCCGCGCGCGAAACGCCGGCGATGAAGGCCACCGGCGCGGCAAGAATGAGCGGACACGGCGTTGCCACCACCAGCACCGCAAGGCCGCGGACGGGATCGCCGGACCACAGCCAAGCCCCGGCCGCCACCGCCAGCGCCACCGGCAGCAGCAGCAGGGCGAACCGGTCTGCAAGGCGGGTGAACGGCGCCTTCGCGGTCTGCGCCGCGGTGACGAGGCGCACGATGCCGGCATAGGTGCTTTCCTCCGCCGTGGCGGTGGCCCGCAGGGTGAACATCTCGCCGGCATTCAGCGTTCCGCTGCGGGCGAGTTCGCCCACCGCGTGGCTGACCGGAATCGGCTCGCCGGTCACGGCAGCCTCGTCGATCACCGCGCCCGCGCTCAGAATCAGCCCGTCGACGGGCACGATCTCACCGGCCAGCACCATCAGCGTGTCGCCGACGGCCACGCTGCCGACCGGGATGTCGTCGACGGCACCGGCCGTGCGGCGGTGGGCAATGCGCGGCGCGCGGTCGGCCAGCAGCCGCAGGTCGCGCTCCGCCCGGGCAACGGCGAAATCCTCCAGCACGTTGCCACCGGCATACATGACCGCGACGACGACGGCCGCCAGCGTTTCGCCGAAAGCGAGGGCGGCCACCATGGAGATGAGCGCGATGGCATCGACACCCATGCGGCCGGCCAGCAGATCGCGCACGATGGAAACCGACAGTCCCAGCACCACCGGCACCGTCGCCGCCATCCAGACCGGGGGCGCCAGTTGCGGCCGGCCGGCCGCCCACAGCCCCAGACCGGCGACGAGCCCGCCCAGCGCAATGAGGATCATCACCCTGCGAAGAATGCGTTCCATGGTCCGCTGCCCGGGTCGCGTGCCTGCCCCGCCGGCCATCCGCCGGCGCTTCCGCCGGGCACCCTGCACCCGATGCCCGTTGCCGGCCTTGCGCAATGGCAACTCCCGCCCCGCAGGCCGGCCGCGCGCCCCCTCTGGCCGCCCGGCCGCGCTGTGCTATGCTCGGGGCAACGAGACGGCCCGCTGCGCCAGCAGACAGAGCGCCATCCGCCGGGAGTGAAGCCTTCAGGAGAGTGTTCCCATGTGCCGCCTGTTCGTCGGGGCCGATCCGGCCCTCTGGCACACCCGCACCCGCTCCATGCGCCTCAGCGGCGTTTCCACCAGCCTGCGGCTGGAGGATTTCTACTGGACGGTTCTGGAAGAGATTGCCGGCCGCGACGGCCTGTCGGTCGGCCAGCTTGTTTCACGCCTGCACGACGAACTCGCGTTCGCCGGCGGCGTGGATAATTTCGCCTCGTTCCTGCGCGTGTGCTGCGGGCGCTACCTGCACCTGCAGGCGGTGGGCGCCGTGCCGCGCGATCTGGCGGTGCCGATCCGCAGTCTGGACGCCGCAGCCATTCTGGCCCGCGAGGCCGCGGCCCGCCCGGTCGAGGCCTGACAGCGCTGCGGCCGCTTGTGCCGCGGCGGTTTCTGCGAGAAGCGGTTTCTGCGGGAGGCCGCCGGTCAGAGCGGCATGGCGCCGGCCGGCAGCGCGTGCATCACCTCCAGCGTGCCTTCGTAGATCATCTTCAGCGCCACATAGACGATGATGGCGAGGCCGACATAGGAGATCCAGCGATAGCGCGACAGCAGGCCCGCGATGAGTGAGGCGGCAAGACCCATCAGCGCAACCGACATCGCAAGGCCCAGAATCAGCACGCTCGGGTGCTCGCGGGCAGCGCCGGCAACCGCCAGAACGTTGTCGAGCGACATCGAGACATCGGCCACCACGATCTGGATCACCGCCTGCCCGAAGGTCTTGCGCGGCGGGGCGGCGGCGGCGGGGGCGACATCCCGGCCCTCGTCGCCGAACACGATGCTCTGCTCGGCCTCTGCGGTGTCGGCAATGGCCTCGTGCTCGGCCGCTTCGGCCGCGCGGTCGGCGCGGATCTCGCGCCACATCTTCCAGCACACCCAGAGCAGCAGGATGCCGCCCGCCAGCAGCAGGCCGATGATCGCCAGCAGGTGAACGGCAACGGTCGCAAACAGGATGCGCAGCACGGTGGCCGCCAGAATGCCGACCAGAATGACCTTGAGGCGCTGGTCGCGCGGCAGCCCGGCCGCGGCCAGCCCCACCACCACGGCATTGTCGCCTGCCAGCACCACGTCGATCAGCAGCACCTGCAGAAGCGCGCTCAGCGCCGCGCCGTCGAACAGCCCGGTTATCATATCCACGGTTGCAATCTCTCGCTTGTCGGCCGGCCCGGCGCTGCCGCCGGCAGGCGGGCACGGTCAGCCGTGTTAACCCCTGCGCCGGCGCCTGTCAGCGCGCAAATTGCACCACCCTGCCCCGCATCGGCCGGGCGGACACCACGGGGCGGACACCGCAACCTACCACACCAGCACCCGGCGGCCGACCAGCCAGCCGGCCAGCACCATCAGGCCGATGGCCAGCCCGTACCACGTCGCCACGAACAGCGGACTGTCGTCCGGGCAGTGCCAGGCATAGAGGGCGGCGGCGATGGTGCCGGCCGCCAGACCGGCCGAGGCCCCGGCGCGGCCGGGGTTCTGCGGCGCACCGAGGCGCAGCGCCAGCAGCAGCCCGGCCAGCGGCAGAAGCGACAGCACCGGAATGAAGAACAGGCAGAACAGCGCATGGCGGCCAAGCAGCCGCGCGCCCCAGCCTGCCGCCGGCACGCTGAGGCACTCTGCCGCCACGGCCGCCGCCAGCAGCGCCAGCGGCACCAGCAACAGCAGGGCCGGCCGCCGCACCGGCCGCCCCGGCCGGCCGATCCGCCACACCACACCGGCCGCCGCGACGGCCGCCAGCAGCGTGACGCAGACCTTGAAGGCCACCCGCAGCGTTTCCAGCGCCGCGCCCATGCCGGGGCGCACGCCCACCGTGGCCAGCAGCAGCGCCCCGGAGCCGAGAACGCCGATGCCGAAGGCCAGCGCCAGCGCGCGGCCGAGGCTGGCGTGCACGGCGGCATCTTCCGAAAGCAGGTCGATAAGATCAGTCGTCTTCACGGCTTTCGCTCCGGTAGAGGGCGGCCAGCGTCTTCAGCGCGCGGTGCAGGGCCACACGAACGGCATTCTCGGTCATGCGCAGCCGGGCGGCGGTCTCGCGCACATCCGCGCCCTCCAGCGAAATCGCCCGCACGATGCCGCGCTGCGGCTCCTTCAGCCGGTCGAGCAGCCGGCCGGCATCGGCAAGGTCGTGCGCGGTGGTGTCTTCCTCAGCCGCCAGCGTGTCCATCACATCCTCGATGGGCACTTCGCCCGGCCGGCCGCGGCGGCGCAGATTATCGATCAGCTTGTTGCGCACGATCGCCGAAAGCCACGGCCCGATGGGCCGGTCGCGGTCCCATGTGCCGCGCTTCAGGTGAATGGCCAGCAGCACGTCCTGCACCACGTCCTCCGCCTCGCCGGCGGGCACACCGAACGCCGCGCAGCGCCGCCGCGCCATGGCACGCAGATGCGGCGTCACATCGGTGAGAAAGCGGCGATAGGCGGCGCCGTCGCCATCCATCGCGCGCCGCATCAGCGCCGCCCATTCGTCTTCCCGCGATCTGGAATTCACGGTGTCCTGCCTTCCCTACGCGGCCGGGGCCCTCTTTCTTACGCCGGCCGCGCAAAAAAGACAGGCCCCGGCCGGCCTTGGCCCCGCCGGCCGGCCGCTGCTTCCGCACCCGCGGATTTTTTTTCAGGGAGCGCTGTAAGAAAGCCCCGGCAGGGTCCGTAGCTGTCAGTGGAGCCACACCGGCCCGCACCTGAACCAGAGAAGGACTCCCGCCATGAAGACCAGCATCCTCTCCGTCGCCGTCGCCGCTTCCGTCCTCACGGCCATCGGCAGCCTGAGCGCCGGCGGCGCCGCGGCCGGGGACCAGCAGGAAAAGTGCTATGGCGTTGCCCTGAAAGGGCAAAACGACTGCGCCGCAGGCAAGCACGACTGCGCCGGCAAGGCCACGATGGACTATGACAAGGCCTCCTTCAAGCTCGTTCCCGCCGGCACCTGCACGCAGATGAAGACGCCGCACGGGCACGGCACGCTGAAGCCGATGTGAGGCCGGGCATCCCTTCACGAAGCGGATATATAATCCCATGAAAAAAGACGTTCATGCCCTCGCGCCCGGCCTCGCCGCCGCTTCTCTGGCAGCGGCCTTCGCTGTGGCGCTGGCCTCCGGCTCTGCGGCCGGGGAGACGGCGCAGCCGAAGATGGAAAAATGCTACGGCATTGCCCTGAAAGGCCAGAACGACTGCGCCGCCGGCCCCGGCACCACCTGCGCCGGCACCGCCCGCACCGACTATCAGAAGAACGCCTGGAAGCTCGTGCCGGCGGGCACCTGCGAAGCCATCACGACGCCCGCCGGCCACGGCGCGCTGAAGCAGGGTCCGGCGCCTTCGTGAGGGCCCTGTCCGGGCTTTTTGTGTCCGGGC